>NZ_CDSBIE010000003.1:0-286925 GCF_977113345.1 Adlercreutzia sp. CNCM I-6216 | reverse complement strand
GGGTCGAGGAGGTATCTGGACGTGTCGCTGCTGGACGAGTGATCATGCCGACGGCTGGCGGTCGCCTGCTGGAATTTGCGCAAGATTATTGACAGTACCACGATGCATGACATATGGCAAATGGTCTGCGGGCAAGAAGACAGAAATCCCGACAGACTCTCATCTTGGCCTTGTAAAACCTACGTGGAACTTGTCAAAATCAATATCGATTCCAAAACCAAAAGCACCCACATGAATTTTCTCAAGAAAGACTTGAGGAACTACTTGAAGCACCGCGAAAGAAAAGCCGCAAAAAAGCCTAGACTCTAATAGCCGAGGTTCTCCCCGCATCCCAATAGTACGCCAGGGCCAGCATGAGGGGCCAACTGATGGTAATGAGAGATTCCATGAGACCGATCACAAAGAAGCATGCCACAACGACCGTCAGCACCGCTGACGCGAAGTCATGGCGCCCCTGATAGAGTGTGCGCATCGCCAACAGGATGAGGATTCCGTAGAGCACCACTCCCGCCAGACCGCCCGATACCAGCACGTGCAGGAAGAAGTTGTGGGCATTGTTGTAGAGGAAGTCGTTGAAGAACAACCCGAACCTCACCGATGCGCCGTAGCCCAGAAGCAGATGATCCGGCGTCATGAGCGAGAAAACGCCATCCCATACGAAGGTGCGCAGCGTGAACGTAACCGTCTTCCCCAAGACTCCCACGATGATGGGCGCGAAAAGCTCCTGGATCTTCACTCCCATCAGAAGCACGGCCGCGACCACGTAAGCCCCGAAGCAGCTGAATCCGTTGACCGCCGGACGCGTTTTGCGAAACTGCACCGCAACAAACAGCACGGGAAAAAGAGCCAGGGCAACCACTGAGGTGGCCGAATAGGAGACAATGCACTGCACAAGCCCTATGGCGAAAAGCGCGACACTGCGGGCGGAGCAGCGCCTCCCCCGCTGCGCATCCAAGAGCAGCGAGCAGCCAACCGACGGCAGAGCAAGATCGATGGAAGCATTCTTGTGACCGTAGAAATTCGAGGGCTCCCGAGTGCCCGTTACCACACCCTGAGGCCATCCTAGCACTGAAATCGTATTGCAGATCGACAAGACCCCCGTGACGATCAGGATGGCCCAGAGGAGTTCAGTCATGCGATCCCTGTACGCATAGTTCACGAGCAGCACTGACACGAGAAGAGGAGCCCAATCGTAGAAGCATTGTACGTATATCCACGTACGCCCTGCACCTTCGTTGATGAGCGTCGAAAGGAACATGAGCGCCGTTATGGCGATAGCAATGAGCGAGAAGGCATCCTTGCTGCCATGTCGTATGCACAAGCAGACGAGCGCGGCCACCGTCGCCACGCGCCACACCTTGAACAGCCCGGCCACCTCGGGAACAACACCCCGAATAAACCCCGTCGGCTCGAAGAACGGTATCAGCAGAGCAGCGAATAGGAGAACGTATCGCCAGTCCGTTCCAAACGAATTCCGCCTTCGGGGCACGGTGCTGCGACGACGCCCGTCTTTATCCGAGTGTGCCATCAAAGCGATCGCCATGGCCAATGCGCCTTCCCTTGCTCTTATCTTACCTTGCCTGTTAATGATATTGAAGTGTACCACGCCCATCCCCGACCACCTGGATCGCCAAGCAAGGCACGTCGAACAAATCACACGGCATCGTTAGAGCCCGTCGGCACAATCTCGGCGTTGAACAAATCCGCGAAGTCCAACAGGCTCTTCTCGGGCATGGGGCTGTAGGCGGCGAAGTCCGTGTCCGATGCGATTATCTCCATTGCCGCGCAGAAGAGCATCTTATGGCGGCGGGAGCCGAAGGCTACCAGCTTGCCGTGGCTGCCGCAGCGGGGAGGCCGCTGGCCCTCACGTAGGGCGTAGTAGCGGGCAATGCCGTCATCCCGCTGGCCGTCGCACTCGAATTGGGTCAAGGCGCTTCGCGGGCCATCGGGGCCGTCCGTGTAAATCCAGATGTCGCCGCCTTCGGCGAGTCGGCGAATCAGGCGCCGGTCGAGCCGCGTCTTCCAGCGCGGAACCCGGCCGTCGAGCAGCTTGATCGCATTCTCCCGGGCCTTCCCCGTCAAGTGGTCGACGACAATCTCGCCCTTGCCCAAGTCCAGCCTAACGCGCCACTTCCCCACGATCCTCGTATGACGAAGCGCATAGGCCGAGCAGGCCATCTCCCTGACCGACCACCTTAGGGGAATGCTCGCGCCGTCGAGGCGCAACTCAAGCCAGATATCCTCGCTCTCGTCCAAATTGCATGCGAAGTCGAACCGGAAGGAGCGGCCCAGCTTCACCGTTGCCGTCGGACAGCCCTCCACTATCTCCGTCAGCGCCAGGGCATCCGCACTGCCCCCGCGATCGACCTTTCGGGGGCGCCGGCGCAGCAACAATTCCACTCCCCCTTCCCAACCGGCAAAGAACGGCGAGATCAGCGTACCGGATACGTGCAGCTCGCCATCGCGCACGGCAATCCGCGTCAGTGTCGCGCTTGCGCAGCCGTCAGCAAACACGAGGGCATCACCCCTCAACACCGCAAGAGCCCCCGGCGCCACGCGCCAGCGCAATGGCTCGCGGCGCTTCAAGCTCAGTGCGAACAACCGATGCTCCTCCCGCAGATTGGGGTGCCTTAGTATCAGATCGTCATCCACGCACTCCATGAGGTTTCCCAGTCGGCCCAGCGCCCTACCGTAGGCTGCGCCTTCCAAATGCGCGGGCAGCGCGATGCCCGCCTTCAGCTTCCACGAGAGATCGTTCACAAGCAGTCCCTGGATATAGGAAGGCACTTCGTTGCCGTAGCGGCCGAAGAAGTCCTCGAACAGCGCGATGTTGTTGTCGTAGAGGCGCTCCGGCTGGCGCAGGGCAGTGGACGCCCCCTCGTCGCTGCGAATCCACCGGTATTCCGCTTCGGCGCAGAAGCCCAGCTGCATGCTGCGCTGGAGCACGTCGGTGCAGTACTTCTCGTCCTCGTGCACGATAACGCCGTTAGCGGGCGCGAAATCGAAGAGCACATTCCCGTCGAAGCGATTGCGCACGGCCACGTTCATGGTGGCCTGGGCAATCGTGGCGTTCTCCGGAAGCGTCAAATCGTAGATGCCCGTCTCTCGCAGTACATCGTAGCGGTGGTGCAGCCGCTGACGCTTTCCTTCGCGAATCGACACGATGGGGTAAGTGGCCAACTCCACCTCATCTGGGCACGACTCGAAAAACTTCGAGACATTCTCCAGCGTCTCGGGGCTTAAGGAGTCGTCCGGATCAAGGAAGAAGAGGTAGCGGCCACGTGCGGCTCGGATGCCCGCATTGCGCGCCTCGGAGACGCCGGCGTTCGGCTGCGCGACAACGCGTACCCAGGGACGCTCTGCGGCAAAGGCCTCGCAGAGCGCAAGCGACTCATCCGTAGAGCCGTCGTCGATAAGCAAAACCTCGAGATCGCTCTTGCTGATTGTTTGGCGCTCCAGACAATCGAAGCACGCTTTCAAGTGCGAAGCCTTGTTGTACACGGGAACGACGACGGAGGCCGCAGGCTGGCGATCTGAATATGACTCGCGGTCGGTCATTGATTATCCCTTCAACGACTTCTCAAGGATCTCCCGACCGAGCGCGAACTCGATGATGCGGTCCGTCGCATGGCCGTCGCATGCGCCCATGAAGCGGTCGCGGAACTTATCCACCTCGGACGAATCGAAGCTCTCGGCGCTTTCTGCAATCGCCTGAATCACCTCTTCGGTCGAGGTGCAGACGGGGCCAGGGGTGAGCGCATCGTAATCGTAGTAGAAGCCGCGCCAATCAGCGTACTCGTCCTGATCGAAGGCGAAAAACACCATGGGACGACCGAAAAGCGAATACTCGAACACAAGCGAGGAGTAATCGGAGATCACCGCATCTGCGCTGCAGATAAGCTCATTGATGGCGATATCGTGCGTGACATCGAAGGCGAAATCGCGACAGCACTCTGGTATGGCGGGCAACTCGCGCACAAAGGGATGGTGCTTGATGAGGAGCACCGCATCCTCCCCCATGGCACGTTTCATGGCCTCGATGTCAAGGGCAGTTGGCGCTTCCGCATGAGCCACTCGGCCCCGAAAGGTAGGGGCGTACACGATCGCGCGTTTGCCCTTCGCCTCGGGGACTACGGATAGCAGCTTGTTGCGGCTTTTCTTCAAGTATGCCTCGTCGAAGAACACATCGGTGCGACTCACGCCTATCGGCTGCACAACGCCGGGTTCATCCTGCAGCACCATAGCCTCCTCGTAGGCCCATACGACCTCCGGGCTACTCACCGTGACAAGCGAGAGATTCTTGTAGAACGGATGGCGCAGAATCTCATCGCGAGACCCGCCGAAGATGAGATCGGCGGTGCTCATACCCCACTTCTTGAAAGCGCCGCACCCATGCCACAGCTGAACCACCGTCGTTTCCTCTCGCAGTGGCAGGCAGCTTACGACGTTGGAGGCGTCGTTCAGGAAGACGCACTGGGCAGTGGCGAGATCACGGACGGCTTCGATGCAGTTGCGATAATACTGACGCAGCCTAACGCGGGTCTCCCCGAGAGAAATGAATTCGACGTCGAGTTCGGGCACGCAACTCAGACGCTCGTAGAGGACTTCGAAGCTTTCAGGGACAGTCGGTTCCTTGTTTTCCAGAAAGACGACCTTCCCCGGCTGAATGGGCTGCTTGGCCGCGCGGCGGTACTCGCCCGGCAGAATGCGGAAGAGCAGCAGATCCTTTGCCCATTGGCGTATCCGATGAAGCACGGCGCCCTTCGCTCGCGTCAAAAGCGGCTTCTTCTCACTGGTCTCGTTCATCGCTTCCTCGCTTGGATGACTCTACATGTTCCAGCGGATGACCGTCTTGCCCATGGGTTTGCGGATGTCCGCCTCGAAGGCCGCCGAAATATCCGATATTTGCCGGGCCTCGTTCACGCTGCAGACGAGAGCGGCGAGGTAGTCCAGCACCTCTGGATGCTCGTGGTAGAGCCGCACCGTGGCCTCGAAGTCCTCGCGACCGCTGCGGCTGCTGCCGAACAAGCGCAAGCCCTTCTCCAGCACCATGCGGGTGTTGATGGGCACGTTGTTCTCGGAGACGCCGAGCAGCGATACGGTGCCCTCGGGGTTGATGCGGTCGATGATCTGCTCGATAGCGGCGACGGATCCCTCGCCGCCGGCGCATTCGAAGGCGTGATCGACGAGCTCCACGCCGCTCACGTCGTCGACAAGATGCGTCTCGTCCGCGAACGTGAAATCGTGCAGCTTCGATTCGTTGCGACCGAATACGACGATCTTCGTATCAGGGTATCTCGTATGAAGAAGCAGCGAGACGATGTAGCCCATGTTGCCGTCGCCCCATACGCCGATGCGCTCGCGTCGGCCGTGGGCGATTTTGTCGAAGCGGGAGATAGCATGGGTGGCCACGCTCACGAGCTCGGTGAAAGCCGCCACCTCGCAATTCACGTCCTGAGGAAGCAGCACCACGCGCTCCGGCGGAAGAACCATGCTCTCCTGCATGAACCCATCGAAACCGCTGCCGCAGAACCGGCTGGATCGAAGGTAGTTCTCAGCGATAAATTCATCCTGTTCGGTGGGGGCGTTGGGGAGCATGACGACGATATCGCCGGGCTGGAACGCACCCGTGTTATCGCTGACCACACGGCCGATACCTTCGTGGATGAGCGCCATGGGCAGCTTCTTGTCCAGCACCTCCTTGCTGCGCGTCCCCTGATAGTAACGCTGGTCGGCATTGCAGATCGACAGATATGTTGGTCGAACGATGACCTTGCCGGTGGTGTCCTGAGACACGACAACCGGCTCGATAGTTCGGGGGGCTGTGAGGCGATAGACAGTATTCAGCATCGGCTAGGCCTCCAGCATTGCTTCTGCCACGCGCAGATCCTGCGGATAGGTGATCTTGACGTTCGACACGTCGCCGCGCACCAGGGCCACCTTCTTGCCGCGCAGAACGAAGGCCTTGCAGGCGTCGGTGAGAATGGCGCTCTCCTCGGGAGTAAGCGATTCCAACGTTTCGCGCAATTCGCGCATATTGAAGCTCTGGGGCGTCTGGCCTTGGTAGAGCACGCTGCGGTTCGGGATAGAAGAGATGAGCTCGCCGTCGAGACTCTCAACGATGGTGTCGGTGGCAGGCACGACGGTATCGCAGGCGCCATGAGCGAGAGCGGCGGCGATGTTATCCTCGATGATGCGCAGCGAGACGAAGGGCCGCACCGCATCGTGGGTGACGATGATGGAGGCGTCGTCCGCCTGGCACTCGTCCTCGAAGTAGCGGATGGCGTTCATGATGGTGTCGTTGCGCTCGGCGCCACCGGCGATGACGGCAACCTGGCCAGCGTACTGTGGGCAGTGCTTGGCGATGATGTCCTTCGTCTGCTGGATCCACGTTGCCGGCGTGAGCACGAGGATCCCATCAAAGCATCCAGCGGCGCAGAATTTCTCGAGAGTGTGCACAAGAATGGGCTTGTCGCCCAGATAGAAGAACTGCTTCGGCTTATTAGGGTTCCCCATCCGAACCCCCGACCCTCCCGCAAGAATAGCAGCAAACTGCATGTACGCTCCTTTAGTCAACACGCAGCGCCCAAGACGCCACGGACCTTGTTACGTCTGCAATTCTACCATTGAGCCTCAAGCCCACAACGCCGTTCCACGACAGTCGCACATTGCCGAATGTTGTGAAAACTTACGTCAAACGGCCAAGAGTTGTATGTTCAAGCATAAAATGGATGCATCAAGCGCAAAAAGGAGCTCGTATGTCGATTTTGCTATTCCTCGTCCTCGGAATCATCGCCTTTTTCCTCATCAACTACTTGGGGGGAAGGCACATTCAACAATCCTACCAAAACGATCTCTTCGATGGCGAATTCGGAAAGAGCACAGTATTCAATATCGCCTTTCGCATCATTGCCCCCGTCGTCGTCCTCACCCTCTTTGGTGCCCTTTGCTTTTTTGTTGGCCTCCGTTTCCAATTCTCGTGTCTTTTGATCTCTGGAGGAACCTATTGGACCCTTCGCATTTTGGCATGGGTGTCAAAGCGCCGAACCGTTCGCTCTAACCTTGCAATGGTCTTTGCCCAAGCCGCAGTTTCGCTCCTCTTGTCTTGGTATCTGTTTACGGCAATCGGGAATGACCCCTTGCGATCTCTGATTCCTGACGTCGGAGATGTTTCGCTGGAGTTTATCATCCTCGCCATGACCGTGCTGTTTTACATCTTGGCTGAAAGTCCGATGTTCCGAAAAGACCGCTCGCCTAGATCGCCTCTGATGGAAAAGCAGCTATTTGCCATCGACAAGCTCTGCCGAAAATCAATGCCCGAACGATATAAGCAGGATACGGCACTGCTGATCTTGTTCTACACTTTCGCGCTCATCGAGGACACCTATCGACCCTCGTGGATCCGACAAGCCGAGCGAATCGCTTACCATGTTCTCCCCTTCAAGAAACCGGGAACCTTTGGGCTGATGCAGACAACGTCTGACCGTCCGCTTTCAGATGAAGAGAGCATCGCTTGTGCGTATGACATAGTGTCGGATATTTACGATGAGTTCATCGAAACATACCCTGAGTTCACAATTGACCCCATGAATGAAGAAGGACACGCACCCTGTCTGGTTTCCTTCCAAGATGGCTATATCTACGAGTTAGCAGAGATGCTCACGGCGTTAGAGATTCGGTCAAGCACCCTATACGGAAAATACTGTGGAACGTATCTTCTGGACGTATATAGCTATTTCGATGCCGCCAAAGCTTTCGTGCTCCGGCAATACAACATCAGCCGATCCCAGAGCGTCCAAGTTTCACACATCACGACAAAACGATGGGCTTCCTTGGCAGTTAACGGATGGTGTCCTCTGAACCAGCAGAGAGGCTTCGCTTGCCAGGGAGGAGAAGATGCGACGAGGACGCTTGTCGGCAGATATCATCCGGGCGGAGAGAAGCTGCAGTCGCACCTGATGAAGCATGATCTGAAAGGATGTGTTTATTTCGCATATTGGGGCGTTGACGGAACGGTAATCGTGCTTTCCGAGAATTCTAGAGAGGAGGAAGCTTCAACAGTAGCCAAGGAACTCGATATGTCGATCGAATCCATTTCATACCACTTTGAAGAACTCGCCTCAAACCCTCGAGGCTTTCTTGACGCTTCGCTCATCAAAGAGACTCATGGGTAAAACCAATCGAAGCAAACTATCGCGGCATAGCTAGCCGTCCGCCGTATTTTACGAGTGCCATTATTCCCGCACTCCCGAACCACGATGACAATCGATCATTTGCACCATCTTTATTCTACCGATTTAACGGCTTCAAGTGTTTGCGCATCTCTTCATACTCCTGAGTAGCCAGTTGAAGCTCTTCGAGAACACGCTTTCGCAAAGTCTGAAACGAATCCAGCATCTCTTTTGGATCCCCTATCAATAAATGCGCTTCAGAGTCGTCGGTCTGGTCGTCGATGAATATCGAAAAGACGCCACCCCCGCCATCCCGAATCACATATTCCGGCAATAACTTATACGTCTCTTCGATCTCCCCGCTGCAATCTTCGTAGTAGCGAGAGACAGCATCAATGAAATTGCTCGTCAGTTGACAGATGCTTTCGTGAATCGCCGTTACTTCGCAGTAAAACGACAGTTTCACAGAACCACTGCAGACACTTTCGATAATTTTCTGATATATATCAATTCTTTTTTCAAACAACTCTTTATTAGTAAAAAATATCGGATTTCGCAATTGATATAAATCAAAACCAGCATGCTGGCGATCATTATCGTCTGGACAAAGAGAAACTATAAGCTGGCCATGCTGGGCGTGATTTCGAAGAGTGTGAGCCAGCGCATAATTAAAATTGCCGTCGTATTCACGACGAAGATCATCGATAAAGACTTGGGCCTCAGCGTATCCATCCTTTTTGGCTGCATTGCAGAACGCTTCTAGGAACTCAACGAGGTTAACGCCATTGGAAACATAATTCATCGCATAAGCATTGACAGTAATCCTATCATCCATACCCGTACCATTGTCGGTCGTTCCGTCAACGATCCCGCTATCAAACATCAAAATGCCATGAGTCAGTTGCCTATAGTTCCAGAGATATACGTCAAAAAGCTGGTCTACACTTGTCAAAGCGCCGGATAAAAGGATCCACTTCCTCATCACGGGGCCATATTTCGAACCAAAATACCGCCCTTCAGCAACCAACTTCACAATCCAGTCATCTGATTCGTTTGCCTTATAGCTCGTACAAGAATCCATACGAGTTCCATCCTTCCCGATTGGCGACCCTACCGATTTCTCAGGTCTTTTTCATTCCCTCCATGGCATCCTAATCGTTACAGAGCCGCCTCGGCAATCCTCTCCAACTCACTTCGAATCCCCGGGAAGGTTCTCCTCCCCTCTACGTAGTCCGCAGCCTGTATCTGCCCCTGTATTCGAGACAGCAGGCTTAAGTCGCCACTCGCTTTCAGACTCCGCGTGTTACCGACTATCTTGCTTCTCAACTTGTTAGGCGCGACCAATGCACCATCAGGTGCTAGGCAAACACCTGTTACGATCTTGAAATCACCGGGAAGACGATACTTCGTTTTGGATCCCTTCGCCCGGTGTCCATACTTGTGCAGAACGCCATCGACCTCATAGGCGAGTTTTTTCCAGGAGAAGTTGTCCTGTGAGGAGAAGGTCATGTCATCAACATAGAGAGTAAACGTGCACCCGTATGTACGAGCGAGGTCCTCTATTTCCTCGAACATTTTTGCATAGGCAAAGTACGCCACTGCCTGACTTGCCGGACTCCCTGTGGGTATCCCTCCCTGATACGTGCAAATATCTGTCAAGCACTGCGCCACATCTGGCGAGCATTCAAGCCTCTCGCGAAAAAGACGGTACACGTACTCCCGAACGCAGCTTGGGTAGAAAGAGCTGATGTCCATTGTCATAACATAGCCATTAGACCGATGCTTTGAGGCATTGTCCTTGTAAGACTTTCCCTTGGTCGCAGATATCACCCAGTCGGGCTTTTCGATTCGAGCCATCAAATCCCATACTCGACGTTGCCACTTTTTCATCTTGCTGCATGGAGCCTCGATGGTTCTGCTTCCCCCTGAAGACTTCTCTTTGTCAAAAATGTTGTATTCTGAGAAACACTTGACGCGGCGAGAATCTCCCTTTTGCATATACAATAGCTCTTCAAGATCTCGCCTCCTTCCCAGGCGATAGATGGGGCTTCTCTGAAGAGGATATTGTCTGACCGTCTTCTTCATCGGAGGTTCACCGCCATGTTTTCGATCACGGAATTCAGAACCTTAGAGGTGAGCAGCCTCGCCTTGGCCTCATCAGAACCCCCGTCGTATTGCTCTGCCAGCAACATGATAGAGGACAACTTGATGCCAGTCACATCGGCATAGCGCTCCAAAATTCGCATGGTAGGCTGCTTCGTGTTGTTTTCGATCTCGGACAGATAGCTTCTGGATATACCCAGCATAGAGCTCATCTCCGAAGCAGAGTAATCGAAAATGAGACGTATTCTCCTCAAGGCAGTACCGATCATCTCGTCCTCGTTTCTTTGAACGTTCACGAATGCCAGGCAGGCCTTTACCAAAATCGAAGCTCTACGAGGAAAACAGGTTCTTCATGGCCACCACGATTCTGATAATCGCAACGAGCAGATCGGCTCTATTTAAAATAAAGCGCGCTACTCGGGCACGAAGCGAGACTCGCTTGCCCTGCCGTTCCTCCCCTTTCGTCTCGGTGCTTCCTGTAGTAGGTCCGCAGATTCCCATGAATCGCTCCCTTCCGCCTCGCACGACAATACTTTATTCGCGAGGCCTCCCAGAGAAGAGAGGGGTCCACAAGAAGCGGCCTACCCGGCTTTCTGCGCTCCGCGCGCTCCCAGCGCGGAGCGCCGGGCGGTGTGCACGAAGCAGTGGCTGGGGCAAAGCCCCACGGGCGTCAGAGACGCCCCAATGGATGGGAGCCGACCCGTCATAGGTGACGACCTTGATTGGGAGTATAACATATCATTTCGCTATTTGCGACAAAATTTCGCAAGTAGCATACAATGGCAGGGTTGCCCCCGTTCCCCGTTCGAGAGCGTTCACATATTTTGATCCACAAGCTGATCGAAAACACTAGACTTTTAGTCAATGGTTCTATAACATTTCGTCGATAAGAAAAGCTCATGCCAGAGCTTTATCGGCCCCGAGCGCCCGCGTTCGGGGCCGTTTTTCTTGAATACATTTCCGTACGCGACACCGAGCGCTCCATGGTACATCAATTCTGACAGCCTCCCATGACGGCATCTTTTTCATATTCGAAACGCAAAACCGAAGGAATCGCATGACCAAAGAAGCGCTCATTACCAACGTTTCTTGCAACCTGCAGAAGCAAGCCGGGATCGCTTACGCCATCGGAATCGAGAACGTACGCATACCTTTCTATCAGGCACCCTCCGACTTCTTTTGCGAAGAATACACGACACTTTGGAGGAAGCACAATACAGCCCTGTTTAGATCGTTGCAGCTCTACGTTCGCTATTTAACTATTAGCATGGGAAGAAGTACTTCCTGATGTCGATTCCGACGCAACACCAACATTGATCATGGACTATCTGCATCCAGTTTTCAAGACAATTTGAGACGTCCCCATCACCTTCAAAGACCAGCTTTTGAGAGCGGCAACTATTTTGTCTCACGTTTCAATAGGAGATCTCGAATATATCTCGAGCAAGCACAAGGATCGCAGGAGAAACCAGGCAGACGCAATGAAGCGAGCTGCAGCAATAGATGCTGATTTGTCGCCCCCATACGAACTCGCCGCTAAGGATCTGTACGGATCGGATACTGCCAAACATTTTGCAAGTCTTCATGGTAGATTCGTGCATGACGCGCATCCGACCCTTCTGGAAGAAATAAACGACGCCCAGCAAGACTCAAGTGGAGTCACCGTATACCACTCAGAAGGATCGTACAATTTGAGCGCTGAGATCAAAGTACTATTACTTCACTTGCCCCTGCTCTGCACGTCCTATCAAGCCTTCAACGAGTACGCTAATAGCAAATATCGGTCATTGAGCCACCATCCTTATCCGGAAAACGGACGCAGCTCGAACGAGAATGCGCGATTGGACTAGCTCCGCATGATATTGCCCGATACCGACCGCTTCGCTCCCGCATATGTCTCCGTTATAAAGTGAATAGACCAACCGTCAGCGAGTACGGGCGTCGCACCTATTATAGATTCCCTCTCTTGCTTACGCGGTAATCTATAATAGGACAATTGCGGTAACTTGAAAGACTTGAAGGTCTCTTAGCATCCTTGCAGCCACATTGCCAATGATCAACTCTGCTTCGACAATCTAAGATAGAATATCTAGCATTCGAATAACGCATCACCGCAGAACCAGGAAAACAGATTAGTGCGCAAGATCGTCATTGGCATAGCAACTTTTCTTCTGGCGGCGCTCTATGCGCTGTGCTCGTTGTTGCCGCAACGGCAATGCATCGTGTGCATCAGCCGGCAGAGCGATAGCGCGCCGATCGACTTTCGACTCATTAAGGACTATTGCGAGCGCCGCGACCCGGCATGGGAAGTCATCATTCTTCCCAAGCAGCTGCGCAATCCAACGACCTACCTACTCGAGATGATCCGCCAGGTCTACTACATCGCGACGAGCCGCGCCGTGGTGCTGGACTCCTACTGCATCGTCGTCAGCCTGCTGCACGACCGCATTCGCGTGCCCGTCATTCAAATCTGGCACTCCCTGGGCAATATGAAGAGGTTCGGCTACACCGCCTTCGGCACAGACGAGGGGCATTCCGAGGCGACGGCGCGCCTGATGCACATGCACGAGGGCTACGACGCTATCGCCACCTCGTCCTTAAGCTTCGCCGACGAGTTCGCCGCCGCGTTCAACGCCGAGCCGGCCAAACTCTTCGAGGCGCCCCTCCCCCGAGTCGACCTCCTGCTGGACGAGCAGCACCGCGCCCGCCAGCGCGAGGCCATCCTCGCCGCCTACCCGCAGCTGCGCGGGCGCGATACCATCGTCTACTGCCCCACTTTCCGCAAGCAGCCGGCCGCCAACGAAGCCGAGGCCGCGGGCGCGCTCGTCGATGCCGTCGACTTCGACCGCTTCAACTTCGTCTACAAGCCGCATCCCGTGAGCAAGCAGGTCATCGACGATCCGCGCATCGTCACCATCCCCGGAGGCCAATTCGATGCCCTGTTCGTGGCCGACGTCATCATCAGCGACTACTCCACCGTCATCTACGAGGCCGGCCTGCTGGACATCCCCGTCTACTTGTACGCCTACGATTGGGCTACCTACCGGGAGAAACGCGGCCTCACTATCGATTTCGAAAACGACGTTCCCGCGCTGTTCACAGACGATCCCGACGCAATCATAAAAGCCATCGAGGACAAAGAGTTCGATGCGGAGGCCTACCGTGTCTTCGAAAACGCCAACGTCACGCTGCCGGAAAACGCGTCGTGCACGGAGACGATCTGCGAAGTCATCATCCGCGCTGCAACGCCCTGCAAGAAAAAATCCTAAGCCGGCGAGTCCTACTCGTGACTCTCATAGAATGCAATGGCGTCTTGGATGGAGCCGTCGAACTTCTTTGTGCCTTTGTCCAGCACGATACCGCGAGTGCAGAACTCTTGCGCAGCCGATGAGGAGTGGGTGACGAAGAGCACCGTCACGTTCTCGTCCTCCATGATCTCGCGCACGCGGGCGAAACACTTCTGCTGGAACTGTTTGTCCCCCACCGACAGCGCCTCGTCCACCACGAGAATCTCCGGGTCGCTGGACACGGCGAAAGCGAAACCCAGGCGCGACTTCATACCCGACGAGTAGGTGCGCACCGGCTGGTCGATGTACACGCCCAGATCGGCGAACTCCACCACCTTGGGCTCCAGCGCGGCAATCTCGTCCGCATCGAGCCCCATGGCGTGCCCGCGCAAATGAATGTTCTCGCGCCCCGTGAGCGCCATGTCGAAACCAGCCGTGAGCTCCAGAAGCGCGCTAACCGTGCCGTTCACGATCACCTCACCCTTAGTTGGGAACGTCACACCGGTAATCATCTTCAGCGCCGTCGATTTTCCCGCGCCGTTGTGCCCGAGAAACGCCACCGCCTCCCCTTTCTTTATTTCAAAAGAGAGGTCGTTGCTGGCGTTCACCTTGGTAATGAGCTTGCGCTTGTCGCGGCTGCTAAAGATGCTGAAAAACCGCTGCCGGTCGTTCTCGTACAGCTTGTAGGTCTTCGTGACATGGTCGAATTTGATGGCGACGGGCGCCTCGGCGCTAGAGGACATCGGCCACCTCCTCGTGCGTGCGCCGGTAGATCACCAGCGTGACCAGCAGCGTGACGACGAACACCACGACAAAGCCAATAATGGCCTCCGGCTTGTCCCAAATCCACATCTTGTCGTACACCGCGCAACGGTACATCGTGACAATGAACGTGATGGGATTGAGCATAAGGATCAGCTCAATAACGGGAATTCCCAGATTAAACACGTTGAAAATGATACCCGACAACCAAAAGAGAGGCGTCGAGAGCGTCTTCATCAAGTTCATAAAATCCTTGCTGATGGCCGAGAGCAAGCTTGTCACAAGCGAGAACATGTTGAAGAACACGAACATGAGCACAAGGGCCACCGGCAATTGCAGCAAATACAGATCCAACGGCAAACCGCAGAGGAAATAAACGACAAGTAGCGCCACCACAAGCCCCAGCTGAACGACGAACGTCGAAATGCTGAAGATCGTCGGAATGCCCGCAAGCGGAAACTTAATCTTCGTGACCAAATACGAGTAACGCTTGAAAACATTGATGCCCGTGCCGAGAATTTCCTGAATGTAGAACCAGGGAATAAGGCCGCCCATAAGCCAGAGGATATAGGGGACATCGGAACCCGTCTGGTCAGCGCTACGCAGCCCAACCTCGAGCGCGAACCAGAACACCAGAATGTACACCGCCGGCTTCGCGAAGAACCACAAAGGCCCCAGCACCGCGCCCGCCGACGTTTTCTTCAGATCGAACAGCCCCAGGCTCAAGATTTGCTTGCGCCATTGCCACTGTTCCTTGAGTATCTCCGAGAGCGTGCCCACGATCCTCGTTTCTCGCAACCGATAATCAGCGAGCTTCTATTCTACCATTGCTTCGCCGCCATCACAGTACCCATACGCGATTGTTCGACTGCAGGAGGCAGGATGGTGAACCGGATGGTGAACCGGGGTTGTGCCCTGAATAGCGGATCGCCCTCATGCACTCGCAGTTATTTCGCACTTCCGTTAGCCGCATCCCTCTCTTCTGCCATCATTGCCGCAACATCCTCCTCGTGATTGCCCTAGGCGGCAGGCACGACTTGAAGCCTGAATCCAAGGCAATCAAGCACATTAACAACAGTGCTGAAGCGAGGGTTGCCCGATTTGCTCAGCGATTTATAGAGGCTCTCGCGTCCGAGGCCCGTTTCCTCGGCAATAGCCTTCATGCCGCGCGATCGGGCGATAACGCCGAGCGCATCTGGCAGAATCGCTGGATCCCCCAGCTCTAGGACGGCATTGAGAAACGCGGCAACGTCCTCGCTGGAATTAACATCCAACGATGGATCCCATTCTATCCATTCGCTATTCATAGTCACGCCTCCACGACTCGTAGATCTCCTTGGCGAGTTTAATGTCCTTCGCTTGAGACGACTTCGTGCCTCCAACGAGCAGCAGGAGGAGGACTGCGCCTTCAAGGGCGATATAGACGCGATATCCAGCTCCGAAATGAAATCTCAACTCGAATACTCCATCGCCTACCGCTTTCCAATCCCCCGTCAATGCCCCATAGTGCTTGATCTGAAGGATCCGCGCATTGATACGCGCGATCACATTGCGATCCCTGAGAGAAGACGCCCATTTCTCATAACGCGGAGATTTGACAATCCTCACAGTTGCTCACCCCTTATTGTATCTTATAGGATACTAATGTCAAGACGGAATTTGCGCTCTAAAGCGATATCCGACCTTGAGACTGTCCTCGATTCATCGAGTTAGGGCAAGCCCAGCCTTTGCTGGAATACTACCATACATTTGTTCTATTTTCAACGTACAATTACCCTTTATGCAATGCCAACAGGGAGAAGGGCAGAAGCATCCCCATTACATATCAACGCGACTTCGTCCATCTAATTCGCGCCACAGCTCGTCCTTCAACTCCGCCGCCAGCTCTGTATCGCGCAGGCGTAGGCTGCAATCGTCGGTCTTCGGGAAGGCGAGCAGCGGCAAAGAACCGTACCAAATAAGAGCGTCGTCGATGATTGCCAAACGCGTTGGGCCGTCCTCAAACCAAGTAGCTTCAATGCCAGCCTCTCTGAGCAGAGCGGCAGCGGCGGCGTCTCTGGAATCCGTCTGCTCGCTCGCCGCATGCTTCCGCACCGCGCAAGTCACCTCCAGACCCCTCTCGCGAGCATCCCGCAGCGCGGGCAGAAGCTTCTTTACCGCTGCCTCGCTCGCATAAGGGGCCCTCACCAAAATCGAGCGCTTCGCCTCTCGAATATCCGTTTCGAACCTACCAAGCCAATCGCCCTTCCCAATGAAAGAGCCCCCATTCGCCCCTTCATCCTCATCTGTTGGCGAGCACACTTCGTAGCCGAGGTTTCCATAGGTCTTCAGCCGTTTCTTGTACATGCGCTCGAGCATGGGAACCGATACATCCACGTAGTCGTAGACGACCACCTCGGTCTTGCCCTCGAACTCGCGATGCAGCCGACCCGACTGCTGGGTGACGTTGCCGTCCCAGGCTATGGGCGTCGTCAGGAACAGCGCATCGAGCTGCGGCATGTCGAAGCCCTCTCCCAGATAGCTCTCCGTCGCTACCAGAATGAAGGGCTGGCCATCTTCGGACCGCTTAGCCCTCTCGATGGCCTCGCGTCTCTGCTTGGGCGTACCCTCCCCGATCAACAGCCTCGCGTCAAGGCCGAGCGAGCGCAGAGCGTGATGGATCATCCGAGCGTGATACTTCCGCTTCGACACCACCAAGGGCGTGCGCCCGGCCGTTACGGCTTCATGAACGTCCTCCACGACCAGGGCGTTTCTCTTGCCGTGCGCGCAAAGCTTCTCCAACACTTGGGAATACGACGCACCCGCCTCCAAATCGGGCAACCGCGCGGCCGAAGAACTCGCCGTTGGAGCTCACCCGAATGCCGGATCCCGCAAAGCGTTCGTCGCTTACTCGATAAAGGGCATCAGATTCTCTTAAAAGAGCCGTCCATCAAAGAGCGCGTATTTGGACAGCTCTTCCATTCCCTACCGCCCGTGCCGGCCGTACCAGCGGGGCTTGTCTTCTTGGCGGGTGTGGCGGCCGTGGTAGTGATGGCGCAGGACTTGGTCGAAGATGCCGAGGCGCCACAATATCAAAAACGACCCCATCAGCATGATGGCGATCATAGCCCACACCGCAACACCGTGGGTACTGCTCATAACCCAGGCGCCCACGCCCAGAAGCGCCGTCCAGGCGTACACGATGACGACGCTCTTGCGCACGCCGTAGCCCTTGCGCAAAAGCATGTGGTGCAAGTGCTTCCGATCGGCCTGCTGGATGGGCTGGTGGTGGTACACGCGCCGAATGATGGCCGCCGCCGTGTCGGCGATGGGGATGGCGGCGATCACAAGGGGCACCGCCAGCACGATGACCGTGGGCGAGCGCATAACGCCCATGAGCGAGATGACGCCGATCATGGCGCCTAAGAGCAGCGAGCCCGAATCCCCCATGAAGATGCTCGCCGGCGCGAAGTTGTAGCGCAGAAACGCCAGCGTCGCGCCCAGCAAAATGATGGACAGCATCGCCGTCTCTTCCAAACCGCGCCCGAAGGCGATGAGAAACAGGAAGAACGACGCGATGGCCGCGATGCCCGCAGCTAGGCCGTCCAGGCCGTCGATGAGGTTGATGACGTTCATGAAGCACACGAGGTAGAGCACCGTCAGCGGATAGGACCACCAGCCGAACTGGATGAACCCGGCGCCCAGAGGGTTTGCAATGCTCGACAGCAGAAGCCCCGAGGCCGCGATGATGGTCGCCCCCAGAATCTGCCCCGCGAACTTCACGCTGGGCTTCAGCGAGTACACGTCGTCCATGGCGCCCACGCACACGATGGTGAGCAGGCCGCACATCACACCAGCATGGTTGATGGCCCGATCGGTGCCGTGGATGTAGAACCCGGCCCAGCCGAAGAAGTACTCCCCGGCCACTTCCACGATGAGCGCCGCCGCGATGCCCGCCGCCATGGCGATGCCACCCATGCGCGGCGTGGGGCGCTTGTTGACGCGCCGGGCGCTCGGGTAGTCGACGGCATCCAAACGCAGGGCGAGCCTCCGTGCCAACGGGACGCACAGATACGTCACAACGAAGGCAAGGAGGCCCAGCACCAGGAAATGTCGCAGAGTTACTCCCACGCGGCGCGCATACGGCCTAGAACTCGAGGCCGCGGAGCCACTCGGTGAGCTCGGCCAAGGTCTCGTCGGTCACGCCCAAACGCTGCTCGCGCTCCTGCAGGTACTTCTCGCGTTCCACGAACTGCGCCAGCTGCTCGTCGGAGAACTCGCTCATGTCGATGGAGCGCACGTCCACGACGCGCTTCGCGAAGTCCGGCAGCTTGTCGTTCATAGCTGTGATCTTCACCACGTCGCCCGTGTGCGGCGCCTCCACGTAGTAGCCGTCGCCCAGATACATCGCCACGTGGTGCACATCCCCGCCGTCGGCGAAGAATAGCAAGTCGCCCGGAAGCAGCTCCTCGAAGGGCACTTCCACGCCCACCTCGCACTGGTAGTAGGTCGTGCGCGGCAGCTCGATGTTGAACACCTCACGGTAGCAGTACTGCACCAGACCCGAGCAGTCGAAGCCGGCCGGGGTCGTGCCGCCCCACAGATACGGCACGCCGAGGAACGAGTTCGCGCAGGCGGTCAGGTCGTTCAGCGTGCGGGCCTCGCGCACCGGCAGGGGCTGGCCCGTGGCGATGAGCGTATCGAAGCCCTCGAAGCGCTCGGCGTCGATGGCATCCTGATGCTGCTGCATCGGCGTGTCCGCCGCGGGCATGGAGGGCTTCTCCAGATACACCGGCACGTGGTAGAGCTCCTCGGCCGCCGCCATCTGCTGGCCCCAC
This sequence comes from Adlercreutzia sp. CNCM I-6216, assembly GCF_977113345.1. Lineage (NCBI taxonomy): Bacteria > Bacillati > Actinomycetota > Coriobacteriia > Eggerthellales > Eggerthellaceae > Adlercreutzia > Adlercreutzia sp. CNCM I-6216. The sequence goes on along the minus strand of NZ_CDSBIE010000003.1, from coordinate 267,785 downwards.
TCGGCGAGCGCCTGCTGGTACTCGCTCGTGCGGGCGACGTAATCGCGGTACTCGGCCACGAGCGCCTCGTATTCCACCTTGTCGGTCACCGGATCGAGGTACTTATCCAGCCCCGTGACCTCGTCCTTCACCGGCAGCACGAAGGTGTCGGCCAGCTCGTAGGTCAGTGGCACGTCGAAGCGGGTGAGGTCGTAGGTCTCGATGAGGTCCTGCAGCTTCTCGGAGTAGAAGATGTCCGTGGCGTAGCGGCCCACGAGGAAGTCGCAGGCGCCCACGAAGCTGTCGGAGTTCGACTTGCGCGCGCCCGCGTAGAAATCGCCCATGGAATGGCTGAGCAGGTCGGCGTAGTCGGAAAGCGACTCGTCCACCGTCTCGTACTGACGGAAGTCGCTCATGATGGTGTAGGTGGCGCCGGTGCCGTCGTCCTCGCGCGTGGGCAGCTGCACGGAGTTGCCGTGGTAGGTGCCCTTGATGCCGAACAGGTTGTTGTTCGGCGCCTGAGCCAGCGTGGAGTTGCCGGAGGCGGATTCCAGGATGGCCTGGGCGATCATAACCGACGCGTACAGGTCGTTCTCGGCGGCGATGGTGCGGGCCGACTCGCCCACCAGCGAGATGAACTTCTCGGTGGTGAGGTCCTCGCTGTAGTGGCGCGCCACGTAGGCCGAGTTGTCGATGTGCGTGAAGGAGATGGACGGCACCGTGACGGCCACCTGCTTGAGGGGCGTTTGGGCCTGGCCCTTGATGACGGCGGCCGTGTGCGACTCGTCCGTCACGCCGCCGGCGGCACCAGGATTCTGAATGCCGGAATCCACCGGATTGTCCGTGTCGATGACCGGCTCGTCCGGCTTCGCGGGTTCGTCCGGGGTGTCGGGAACATCCGGCGTGTCGGGCTGATCGGGAACATCAGGGGTGTCGGGAACGTCCGGGGTGTCGGGAGTATCGGGGGCGTCCGGGGTGTCGGGCTGATCGGGATTCTCCGGCTGATCGGGAATCTCAGGATTGTCGGGAACATCCGGGGTGTCCGGGGCATCGGGAGTGTCAGGAACATCTGGGGCGTTCGGGGTATCCGGGGTATCGGGAGCATCGGGCGTGTCCGGAACGTCGGGCATATCAGGCGTATCGAGGTCGCCCGGATTGCGCTGCTCGCTTGACTCCTCCGGCTCCGACGGGGGCGTCTCCTGGGTCTGGGGCTGCTCGGGCTCCTGCGTCTTCGGCCCCTCAGGCGTCGGAGCGGTTTCCGCCGGAACGGGATCGGACTCGGGCTCGGGTGCCGTAGACTCCTCAGACTCTGCTCCAGTAGTCAGATCATCGGCTGCCATGTTCCACAGCTCAGCACGCTGCGCCTCGGTCAGACCGCCGAACTGACCGGCGTTGGCCGCCATGTACTCGACGCAGGACTTATAGAGAGTCTTTCCCTCTTTGATCCACGCGATGGCCTCCTCGTAGCTAGCCGGGACATCGTGATCTCGGTCATCCTTGATAGTATGTCCGTCGCCGTCCTCGGCGTAGCCGGTGGTGTAGGTTGCGGCCACGCCGCCCACAGGGGCAACGACCAGCGCCGCAGCAGTGAGAAGAGATACTGCCTCCCTCGGTGAAGTCATCGTGCCTCCTCTATCGTCGTCGTTTCGCGTTTGCGCATTTGGGTGCGCAAAATCAGGGCAATAAAATGCCTGGAAGCTTGCATTATAACGTGAAGAGAAGGGCTGTCCAACAGGTAATTTGCCCTTGTTGACAGATGTTGAGCGGACAAATCAGCAGATCATTTGGCAAGTAGAGCGCCTTTACCGTTGCTGAACTGGCATTTTCTCGCAGAATCCGCATGGCACCGTCGCAAAGGCAACAAATATGGTTCTTGAACAATCGGCGCCCTACGGCCGTTTTCGCTGATGAGCGGAGTCATCTTTACTCCACGCCCACGCCGCCCTAGTCGATGACTCGCTTGGCGAAGTCGGGGGCGAAGTAGTCGAAGGTGGCGCGCATGACGCGGCCGCCTCCGGTGGAGGCGTGGATGTACTCGCCATCGCCGGCGTAAATGCCCACATGATAGACGCCCGAGCCGCTTCCCCAGAACAGAAGATCGCCGGGCACCAGCTCGTCCAGCGAGACGCCCGTGCCCAGCGCGCTCTGCTCGGCGGCCGTGCGCGGCAGCTCGCGCCCGAGGGCGTGGGAGAACACCCAGCGGGTGAACCCGGAGCAATCGAAGCCCGAAGGCGTCGTGCCCCCATAGGAGTACGGCACCCCGAGCTGCGCATCAGCTTCGGCAACGACCGACTGCCGCCGGCCCTCGAGCGCCTCAGCCTCGGCTTGGGCGGCCGCCTCGTCGGCCACGCCTCCAACGTAGTCGCGAATATCTTCGGCGAAGCTTTCCACTTTGGTAAAGGGGCTTTCCACCTCCGATGCATAGGCCGGAGTGTGGGCGAAGGCGGTGCACAACGCCGCCAGAAGAGCAGCCGCGACAATCATCCCCGCGGCCTTGGTGTGCGCTTTGAACATAACCATGGGGCCGAAGCCTAAAGGAGGAAGACGCGCCCGCCAACCCCCTCCACAACTTGCCCGCCTTCAGTTCACGCCCTGTGCGCGAGAACTAAACCGAACCCCCACGCCCCGTTCACGGGTTCGCCATTCATGACAAAGGCAATTAGAAGAAAGGGGGAGCCCGGCGGAGACGCGGGGTGCCCTGACCGAGCGAGTTCCGCAGCGACTGGAACAGCCCAGTGGGCTGTTCCACCAAGCGAGGACTGTCTGAGCGAATCAGGGTACCCCGCGGCTCCGCCCCCGGAAGCCTCGCAACTACACCTCGCGCGGCACCTCCCCGGTCTCCAGCAAGTTCAGCAGCTGCGCCTCGTCCAGCACAGGCACCCCCAGCGCCACCGCCTTGTCGTACTTCGAGCCCGCGTTCTCCCCCGCCACGACGAAGCTCGTCTTCTTCGACACCGACCCCGACACCTTGGCCCCCATGGCCTTCAGGCGCGCCCCGGCCTCGTCGCGGGTCATGCCCGAGTGCGTAAGCGTCCCCGTCAGCACGAAGGTAAGGCCCGCCAGCACCTGGGGCACCTCCTCGCCGGGAGCCGCTGCCTCATCGGCCATGGTCACGCCGGCCGCGCGCAACCGCTCGATGACCGACACGTTGTCCGGCGTGCGGAAGAACAGCCACATGCCGTGGGCCACCTTCGGCCCCACGCCGTAAATGCCCGCCAGCTCGTCCTCGCCCGCCGTCGAAAGCGCGTCCATGGAAGGGTATGCCGCCGCAATGGCCTCGGCCGTGGTCTTGCCCACGTGCCGGATGCCCAGCCCGAACAGCACGCGCGCGAAGGTGCGGCCCTTCGACGCCTCAATGGCCGCGACGAGCTTCTTCGCCACCGTGTGTCCGAGGCGCACCGGCTCCCCGTCGGCCTTCACGCGGCCCATGTCCAAGCTCGCCAGCTCCTCCTCGGACAGCGAGTAGTAGTCGGCCACATCCGCCACGCGCCCGCTCTCCACGAGTCGCGAGACGATCTCCTCCCCCATGCCGTCGATGTCGAGCGCCCCGCGGCTCGCCCAATGCAGCAGCCGCTCCAGCGCCTGGGCCGGGCAGTCGATGGAGATGCAGCGGAACGCCACCTCCCCCGGGTCGCGCACCACGGGGCTGCCGCAGCTCGGGCACACGCTCGGCATCTCCCAGATGCGCGCCTCGGGGCTGCGCAGGGAAAGCACCGGCCCCAGCACCTCGGGGATGACATCGCCCGCCTTCCGCACGATAACCGTGTCGCCCACGCGCACGTCCTTGCGGTGCACCTCGTCCAGGTTGTGCAGCGTCGCCCGGGCCACCGTGGAGCCGGCCACCACCACGGGCACCAATTCCGCCACCGGCGTGAGCGCGCCGGTGCGCCCCACCTGCACGGTGATGTCGCGCAGAAGCGTCGTCTTCTCCTCGGGCGGGAACTTGAACGCGATGGCCCAGCGCGGCGCGCGGGCCGTAAAGCCCATGGCACGCTGGCGGGCGAAGTCGTTCACCTTTACCACCACGCCGTCGATCTCGTAGGGCAGCGACTCGCGCCGATCCAGGCACTCGCGGCAGAAGCCGCGCACTTCCTCGGCGGTGGCGCACAGCCGCACGTCCGGGTTCACGTGGAAGCCTGCCTTCCGCAGCCACTGCAGAAGCTCCCACTGACCCTCCACTTCCAAGGCGCCGTCGTCGGCGATGGCGTACATAAAGGTAGAGAGGTCGCGCATCTTCGTCACGGCCGGATCCTTCTGGCGCAGCGAGCCGGCGGCGGCGTTGCGCGGGTTCGCGAACGGGGCACGGCCTTCCTCCTCGGCGGCGGCGTTCAAGGCCTCGAAGCTCTTCTTCGGCATGTACACCTCGCCGCGCAGCTCCAGCGTCTCCACCCCCGGCGCGATGGCACCGCGTGCCTCGTCGCGCAGGCGCAAGGGCACGTCGCGCACGGTGCGCATGTTCACGGTCACATCCTCGCCGGTGGTGCCGTCGCCGCGGGTGGCCGCCCGCACGAGCACGCCGTCCTCGTAGGTGAGCGCAATGGAGCTGCCGTCGATCTTCAGCTCGCAGCACAAAGGCGGAAGCGAGCCGCCGCAGGCCTCGGCGGTGCGCTCCATCCACTCGTCAAGCTCGTCCAAATCCATGGCATTGTCGAGCGAGTACATGCGACGCTCGTGCACCACCGGCGCGAACTGCTCGCCCACATACCCGCCGACCCGCTGGGTGGGCGAGGAGGCCGTCACCAGCTCCGGGTGCGCCGCCTCTATCTCGCGCAGCTCCCGCATGAGCGAGTCGAAGGCCGCGTCCGAGATGGTGGGGGCGTCCAGGGCGTAGTACTGGTAACTGTGGTGCTCGATCTCGCGCCGGAGCGCCTCGGCCCGCGCCGCCGGATCGCTCGTCGCCTTCGCCAGGTCCGCCCCGTCGAACAACGGGTTCTGTTCTGCGTCCATGCCATTCGCCTTTCTCGGATTACGCCAATCCTGTCTTTTCATCTCGGGAAATCGCAGGGCCGGTTTCGGGCAAGAATTTCGAGTTGTTAGAGTTTTGCCCTTCCCTCAGCTCTCCCTTCAAGGCACCCTATCGTAGAAATGTTGGGATTTTGCGGAAACCTAGGAGCGAATTCGGAGAAACAGAGCTTCCCAAAGTCTAACAACTCGAAATTTTCGCCAAAAACACGCCTCCGCTTCTCCCAGAGAGTCAATTGATCCTGCCGGGGTAACAAAGAGGCCCGGAAGCGTTTCCGGGCCTCGTCGGTCGCCGCGCCTATGGTATCACTGGCACGGCCGTAGTGCTGCCAACTCCTCGCCTAGCGGGCATCGCTTCCCAAGGGTGCGACTCCCCAACGGCGCATCGCACTTCCTAGTGGGTGTGGGCCACGATGGTCGCCTGGGGCAGCGACACGCCGTAGACGGCCATCTGCACGCCGCGGGCCATCAGGAAGAAGCCCAGGAACAGCGCGAAGGTGCCCGGCCACAGGAAGAAGGCGATGCCGCAGAACAGCGACACGATGCCGGCGAACAGCACCCAGCCCCAGCCGGGAAGCGCGTCGCGGAAGCGGACGGCGGCCACAATCTCGAAGATGCCATAGGCCACGACGAAGATGCCCATGACCCAGGGGATCACCACGGCTGACGCTATGGGGTGCACGATGAACAGCACGCCCAAAATGATGTCGCAGATGGCGTAGGCGAGCGCCCAGCCGGACAGCCCCTCGGCCTCGCGGTACTTGAAGTAAGCGTAGGCGTCCACGATGCCCGCGGCCAGAAACATGCAGCCGGCGATGACGGCGATGCTCACCAGCGTGAGCCCCGGCACCATAAGCAGCACGAACCCGATGATGACCAGGGCAATGCCCGCGGCGAACAGGCCCCAGTTGCGTCCTACCTTGATGTCCATGATAATCACAACTCCTTAACCCTTTGACGATCTGCCATCGCAGTGTGTTACGGTGACGATATTCATTCTAGAAGCGGGAATGTGAGAATTACGCCGCGCGCCCCTCCCGTTTCCGACAGGATTGCGCTGCGTTGGCGCTGCGTTTCATGAGGGTTTCGCTCATTATTTGGAAGGCGGGGAAAAGATGTCCGGGGGAGAAAGCGCGAACGACACGGGAGGCGTGAAAGAGATGGAAGCGACGCATGATACGAGGACAACGGAAAAGGGGCACGACCTGGACGTGGCCCTCAGCCGCAGCAACGCCGAGTTGGCCCGGCTCTTGCCGCACCCGGCCGCCGACGCCAACAAATACACCCGCGGGCATTTGAGCCTCGTGGCCGGCTCGGCCGCCTACCCGGGAGCGGCCTGCCTGGCGGCCGCGGCCGGCGAGCGGGCCGGCGCCGGCTACACCGAGGTGTTCTGCGCCGGGAAGTCGATGATCACCGTGCGCGGCTGGCGCCCGTCTTTGGTGGTGCGCGACTGGAGAGCGTGGAAGCCGGCCAAGGCGCCCGCGCCCCGGCCGGGTCACCCGACCGCCTGCGTCATCGGCTGCGGCTTCGACGCGGCAGAGACGTCCCTCACCTCGCTTCTTATGGAAACGGTGCGGGGCTGGGAGGCGCCTCTGCTCATCGACGGGGGCGCCCTCGCGCTTCTCGCCAACGCCACCGGATTGCGCCTGGCCCGCGAGCGGGCCGCCGCCGGGCGCGCGACGCTGCTCACGCCCCACGGCGGCGAGGCGGCGCGGCTGGCTCAAGGGGCCCGGGAGGCCCTGGAAGAGGCCGAGGTCGCAGCGACCCGCGGAACGCGAGGCCCCCTGGAAGGGGTCGCGGACGCCCTATCCGCCGCGGGCCGCGCCACCCTGGCCGAGGCCGCCCCGGCACCGGCTGCCCTGGCCCGCGCGCTCGCCGAGGCCTACGGCGCCGTTGTGGCCCTCAAGGGCCCGGTGACCTTCATCGCCTCGCCCGACGGCACCGCCGAGGTCATGGACCGGGGCACTTCCGCGCTCGCCAAGGCCGGCACCGGCGACGTGCTCGCCGGAATGATCGGCGCCCTGCTGGCCCAAGGGCTCGACCCTCGCGACGCCGCAGCCCTCGGTTGCGCCCTGCACGCCGAGGCGGGGCGGGCCGCCGCGGCAGCCTTCACCGACATCTGCGCCAGCGCCGAGGATCTCGTCACCTTCCTTCCCGAGGCCATCCGCGCCATCGCCCCCTAGGAGATTCGGGGGCCCGTACGCCCGGGCCCGCCCGCACGGGGTTCCCTGGACCCACGGCCCCGCCCGCACAGCTCGCCGCGGCGCCGTTCGCAAGGCGCGCCGCGCCTCCCCTATTGACGAGGGTTAATAGCGAATCTCATCGCATTTGCGGCTTCAAGGCCTTATACTGGGATGTCATCGAGAGCAGAAAGGGGAGGTCGTGCACGCCGTCAAAGTCGACAGCCGCAAGATCATGGCCATTGGCCTGGTCATCGTTGCCGTCTTCGCCGCCGTCGCCATCACGGTGAACCTGTTCTACCTCGGGCAGATTCAGTCCCTCGTGCGCAACACCACGACCACCTCGGTCATGGAGCTGGCAACGACCCGCGCCCACTACCTGGACGAATGCCTCGCCTCCGACCAGAACTCCGTGAAGAGCCTCGCCCACTTCATCGCCGACGTCACTCCGGGAGAGGCCCGCGCCCAGGTGGAGGACTTCATCTCCACCCACGAGGCCGCCGCCGCCTGGATTCGCTCCAAGGACGGCACCACCTGGTGCTCCTCGAGCGAGACCGACCTGTACGACCCGGCCCTGGAAAACGAGCTGTTCGGTCCGGCGCTCGCCGGCGAGACCGGCTCCTCGGAGATGTACCTCGGCCACGCCGGCGAGCGCCGCATCCTCTTCTACGCTCCCATCGTAGACGAGCCCGTCGCCTCCGGCCCCGGGACGACCGCCGCCCCCGCCAATCCCGACGACATTCTCGGCGCCGTCTACGTCTCCTACCCCGCCGACGAGCTGCAGAACTCCTACGGCACCGCCTATTCCAGCGCCGGCGCCACCTTCGTCGTCGACTCCTCCGGCACCATTGTGCTCGACGCCAACCGCGGCGCCGACGAGGCGGTCCAAGGCAGCCTGACCGCCCTCATCAACGACGACGCTGACTCGACCCAGGTCACATCGCTGCTCGCCGGCATCGCCTCCAACACCTCTGGCAGCCTCGTCATGACCCTCGACGGCGCCGACCAGTTCGTTTTCTACACCCCCATCGACGCCAAGAGCGGCTGGTCGCTCGTGACCATCCTGCCGCTTTCGGTGGTGGAATCCGACGGCACCCAGATCGTCGGCATCACCAACCAGATGGTGGCCGTGCTTGCCGTGGCCGTGGCCCTGGCGACGGCGGCCATGGTGGCTCTCATGGTGTACCGGCGCCGCCGCGAGCATCGCTACGAGCAGTACATCCAAAGCGTGTACTCGGCCATCGGCGCCAACATCGACACCGCCATCTTCATCGTCGACCGCAAGGAGCGCCTGGTCGAGGCCGTCTTCGAAAACACCCAGGACATCCTCGGCATTCCGGCCCGCGACTTCTTCGTCCCCAACGAGCTGTCGCCCAACGAGGCCTACACCCACGTGGCCGCCATCGTGCACTCCGGCGCCGGCGACAAGGCGCGCACCTGGGAATTCGAGGCGCACAACCCGGCGCTGGGCCGCTCGCAGTGGCTGCGCATGACGGCACGGCCCGTGATGCTCGCCGAGCGCGAGAAGACCATCTTCTCACTCACCGACGTCACCGCCGACCACGAGATCCGCGCTCGCCTCGAGCGCGCCGCCACCGCCGCCGAGGACGCCAACCGCGCCAAAAGCTCGTTCCTCTCCTCCATGAGCCACGACATCCGCACGCCCATGAACGCCATCCTGGGCTTCTCCACGCTCATCGACCGCGAGGCCGACAACCCCGCCCACGTGCGCGACTACAACCGCAAGATCGCCACCTCCGGCCAGCACCTTTTGGGGCTCATCAACGACGTGCTGGACATGTCGAAGATCGAGGCCGGCAAGACCACCCTGCCGGAAAGCGCCTTCGCCCTTTCCGGCACCGTGGAATCCGTCGAGGCCATGATGCGCCAGCAGACCGATGCCAAGAACCAAGTGTTCACGGTGGAAGTGGACAAGGTCGAGCACGATCGGCTCGTCGGCGACGAGGGGCGGCTGCGCCAGATCCTCATGAACCTTCTCTCCAACGCCATGAAGTACACCCCGGAGGGCGGCCACATCCTCTTCCGCGTCGACGGCTCCGCCAAGCGCCACGGCGAGCTGCAGCACCTGCGCATCATCGTCCGCGACGACGGCATCGGCATGTCGAAGGACTACCTCGCCACCATCTTCGACTCGTTCACCCGCGAGGAGTCGAGCCTCACCAACAAGGTTCAGGGAACGGGCCTCGGCATGGCCATCACGAAGAACCTCGTCGATCTTATGGGAGGCACCATCTCCGTGGAAAGCGAGTTGGGGACGGGCAGCACCTTCATCGTCGATCTGGACTTCCCGCCGGCCGGCGACGAGTCGGACGGCAGCGAGGGCGGCGACGGAAAGCGAGCCGGCGACGCCAGCGGGACCGGCGGGAACGCCCTGGCGCACAAGCACGTCCTCGTGGCGGAGGACAACGCCCTGAACGCGGAGGTCATCACCGCCATCCTGAACATCCACGATGTCACCTGCGAGGTGGCGGCCAACGGCGAGGAGGCCGTGGCGAAGTTTCAGGAAAGCGCGCCCGGCACCTTCGACATGATCTTCATGGACGTGCAGATGCCCGTAATGAACGGCCACGACGCCGCCCGGGCTATCCGCGCGATGGATCGCCCCGACGCCGGCACCATCCCCATCATCGCCATGACGGCCAACGCCTTCGCCGAGGACGAGCGCCAGGCCCTCGCCTGCGGCATGAACGCCCACGTCGCCAAGCCCATCGACGTCCACGCCCTGGAACGCGTAGTAGCCGAGCTGTCTTAGACGGGCTTTTCGTGGAAGGCGGCCGCGGGGGTGCGCGAGGCGGTCGTCGTGAGGGCGGCCGCCTCGTTTTCGCTTCGTACGCCTGAGCGGGACATGATGCGTTGCACGAAAATGCGCGTTGCGTCGCGCTTGCGAGCAGCTGGAAGGGGATTCTGGCCAAAAACAGGCCGCAGACTGGCAGTTTGGACTTACTTTTTGGCCATCGTACCGTCTGTTGGGAGAGTTCCTTGTAGCTTCTTTGAGTTTTCCCAGCTCAGAGGATCGGAGGTTGCAGCCGTGAAATGAGCTGGGCGATGCCATTACAGCTAGCGGCCCGTTTTTGGCCAAAATGCGGTCCAGAGACCCTTCCAAATGCAGTCGGCGATACTTTTTTGGCCACAGCGCGGGAGGCGGCCCTCGCGGGTGCGAACCGCGCCGCACGACACCCTGGGATTCTACCCAGCCGCAGGCGCTCCCGGGAGGTCGTCCAGCAGGGCGCGGGCGTCCTTGAACTGGCGGGTGAGCTCCTCCATGGGGTCGCGCCGCCGCTCGGTGGCCGCCACCGACTCCTCGGTGATGGCCATGGCGCAGGCCACGGCATCGGTATGGGTGTAGGACAGCGAAAGGGGGATCTCCCGCACGCCCTGCTCGCGGGCCACTTCGCGGGCGCGCCCGGTGAGCACCACGTAGGGGCGCCCCTTGCTCGTGCGGCGCACTTCCACATCGAGCCAGCCGATGCCCTCGGAAAACCCCGTGCCGAGCGCCTTCAGCACCGCCTCCTTGGCGGCGAAGCGCGTGGCGTAGTGCACCTCGGGATGGGCGTGCCCGTCGCAATAGGCCCGCTCGGCGGCAGAGTACACCTTCTCCACGAAGGCCGGCGAGCGATCGATGATCTTGCGCATGCGCGCGATTTCCACGATGTCCACGCCGAGGCCCACTTCCTCGTTGGGCACGTCCATGGCAAGCGCGCCATCGACGACGGCTTGGGGTTTCTTCGATCGGGCCACTCCATCTGCCTTTCAGATCATCGGGGATACGCAAAGGCGCCGCCTCGGGATCGAGCGCGGCGCCGAAAGAGACTCATAGCTATTCGACCGTCACCGATTTCGCGAGATTGCGGGGCTGGTCCACGTCGCAGCCGCGTTTGACGGCCACGGCGCGCGAGAGCAGCTGCAAGGGCACGCTGGCCGTGATGGGCGAGAAGGCGTCGCGCACCTTCGGCACGTAGATGACGTGGTTGGCGTGCTTGGCGATTTCCTCGTCGCCCTCGGTGGCCACGGCGATGATGCAGGCACCGCGGGCCCGGGACTCTTGTAAATTCGACACCACCTTGTCGTAAACGGGACTCTTCGTCGCGATGGCCACCACGGGGAATCCCTCGTCGATAAGGGCGATGGGGCCGTGCTTCATCTCGCCGGCGGCGTAGGCCTCGGCGTGCAGGTAGCTGATCTCCTTCATCTTAAGGGCGCCCTCGTAGCTGGTGGCGGCCCCCATGCCCCGGCCGATGAACAGGGCGCTTGTCGCGTCCACCATGGCGTCGGCCGCCGCCTCCACCGCCGGATCGCAGTCGGCGAGGATGCGCTCGACCTGCTCGGCGGTATCGGCCAGCTCGCTGAACAGAAGCTTGATCTGCCGGCCGGTCAGCCGGCCCACCGCCTGGCCGAGCAGCATCGCCAAAAGCGTGAGGGAGACGACCTGCCCCAAAAAGCTCTTCGTGGAGGCCACGGCGATCTCCTTGTTGGCTTTGGTGTAGATGACGCCGTCGGATTCGCGGGCCACCGGGCTTCCCACCACGTTCGTGATGCCGAAGACCTTCGCCCCCTTCACGCGGGCGTCGCGGATGGCGGCCAGCGTGTCGGCCGTCTCGCCCGATTGCGATACGGCCACGACCAGCGTCGTGGGCGTGATGATGGGATTGCGGTAGCGGAACTCGCTGGCGACCTCCACCTCGCAGGGGATGCGCGCCCAGCTCTCGATGAGGTTCTTGGCGATAAGGCCCGCATGGTAGGAGGTGCCGCACGCAATAATGTAGACGCGATCGACCAGGTTGAGCTCGGCCGGCGTCATGTCCAGCTCGTCGATGACCAGCGAGCCGGCAACCAGGCGGCCGGCCAGCGTATCGCGGATGACGCGGGGCTGCTCGTGAATCTCCTTCAGCATGAAGTCGGGGTAGCCGCCTTTTTCGGCGACGTCGAGATCCCAATCGACATGGGTGACGTCGGGCTTAATGGGGTTGCCGGCCTCGTCGTAGTACTTGATGCCATCGGGGCGCAGGCGCGCCATCTGCCCGTCGGCGAGCACCACCACATCGCGCGTGGCGTCGATCATCGCGATGATGTCGGAGGCCACGTAGCTGCCGGTCTCGCCGCAGCCCACCACGATGGGGGAATCCTTGCGGCAGGCGATGATCGTGCCCGGCTCGGCATCGGCCATGACGGCCAGGCCGTAGGCCCCGACGAGCCGCGCGGCCGCCTCGGCCACCGCCGCACGCAGGTCGCCGGTGCCTTCGGCGAGCATGCGGTGGTAGGACTCCTCCACGAGGTGCGCCACCACCTCGGTATCCGTCTCGCTCTTGAAGACGTGCCCGCGACCGACGAGCTCCTCGCGCAGCTCGGCGAAGTTCTCGATGATGCCGTTGTGCACCACGGCGATGTCGCCGGAGCACGAGGTGTGCGGGTGCGCGTTGGCCTCGCTCGGCTTGCCGTGAGTGGCCCAGCGGGTGTGCCCGATGCCGCAGGTGCCCGTCATTTCGAAGTGGCCGAGGGTGTGCGCGAGCTCGGCCACCTTGCCCTTGCGCGTGATCACCTGAATGCCGCCGTCCTGCTCCACGGCCACACCCGCCGAGTCGTAGCCGCGGTATTCCATGCGGGTGAGCCCCTCCACCAGGATGGGAGTGGCGCTCGCCTCACCGGTATAGCCGACGATTCCGCACATAGATGCTCCTTTATCGAAAGCGGGCGGCACGAGGCCGCCCTCACTCATTTGCCGGTTCGCTATTGTACCGAAGGGGCGCCGTCCCCGGCCGCCTTCCACGAAAAGCGCGGAGCTACCCGCGGATCTCGGCTCCGGTGGCCTTTTCCACCTTTGACACGAGCTTGCCGTGGGCGCGCTCCACTTCCTCGCTGGTCAGCGTGCGATCGGGGGCGCGGTACACGAGGCTGTAGGCCATGGACTTCTTGCCGGCGCCCACGCGCTCCGCATCGCGGTACACGTCGAACAGCGCCACGGATTCCAGAAGCTTCCCGCCGGCCGAGGTCATCACCTGGACCATCTTCTCGTGGGGCACGTCCTCGGCCACCACGAAGGCCTGATCCACCGTGACGGCCGGGAAGGTGGGCACGTCCACGTAGTCGCGGGCCGGACGGGCCGCGCGCACGAGGGCCGCCACGTCCAGCTCGAAGGCCACCACGGGCGGCTCGGCCCCGAAGGCGTCGACCACGAGCGGATGAACCTCCCCCACCCAGCCGACGACCGCGCCGTTGGCCATCATCTCGGCGGCGCGGCCCGGCTGCAGCTGCGGGGCCTCATCGGCGGAAAGCGCCCGGAAGCGCACTTTGGGCAGCGCCAGCTCGCGGGCCAGGTTCTCCAGCACGCCCTTGGCGTCGAAGAAGTCGAAGGGCACCGCTGGCGCGTTCCACGCCCCGTCGCGCATGGAACCGGCCAGAACGCCGGCGAGCTTCTTGCGCTCCTTGGCCTTCTTGCGTCCCTCGGCGGCGGCGAACACCGTGCCGATCTCGTAAAGCTGGATGTTCTTCACGCCGCGGGCCTGGTTATAGGCCACCGAGCGCAGAAGCCCGGGAACGATGGACTGGCGCATGACCGACATGTCGGCGTTCAGCGGGTTCAGAAGCTCCACGGCCAGGCCCAGCCCCTCGGCGGGCAGGCGCAGCCGCTCGATGTCGCCGGGCTCGGCGAAGGAGTAAGTCATGGTCTCATTCATGCCGGAGGCGCGCAGGGTGTCGTTGATCACGCGCACCGTCTCCTGCTCCGGCGTGCGCGCGCCCACGCGCTCGCGGCCGCCGGGCAGCGTCGGGGGGATGCGGTCCATGCCCCACAGGCGCAGCACTTCCTCGTACAAGTCGATCTCGCGCTCCAGGTCGGGACGGAAGGTGGGCGGCAGCACCGAGAGCACGGAGGCGTCGTCAGTGGCCTCAACGGCACAGCCGAGGCGCACGAGAATGTCCTCAATGAAGTCGGCGGGAATGTCGGCCCCCATCATGGCCACAAAGCGCGGGATGCGGAAGATGAGCTCCGGACGGGCGGTGGGAAGCTCGTAGACGTCCACCACCCCGGGGCGCACCGTGCCCCCGGACACCTCGGCCAGAAGGGCCGCCGCGGCCTGGGAGACCACTTCGCACAGATGATCGTCCACACCGCGCTCGTAGCGCATGGAGGCCTCGGAGATAAGGCCCAGATTGCGGCTCGTGCGGGAGGTGCGGCCGCGCTCGAAGGCGGCGGACTCCAAAAGCACGCAGGTGGTCTCCTCGGTGACCTCGCTGTTCTCGCCGCCCATGACGCCGGCGAGCGCCACGGCGCGCTCGGGTGTGGCGATGACCGTCATGTCCTCGGTGAGCGCGCGGTCCTCGCCGTCCAGGGTGGTAAGGTGCTCGCCGTCGGCGGCGGCGCGCACGACGATATGGGCGCACCCGTCAGCGCTGGCCACTTTCGCGAAATCGAAGGCGTGCAGCGGCTGGCCGTAGAGGTACAGGATGTAGTTCGTCACGTCCACGACGTTGTTGATGGAACGGCCCCCGGCGGCGGTCACGCGCTCGGCGAGCCATTCGGGCGAGGGCCCCACCTTCACGTTGTCGATGACCCGGGCGGTGTAGCGCGGGCAGCGCGCGGCATCGGGCACCTCAACGGTGACGGCGCCGGCCACGTCCTCGCCGGCAGTGACGGCGGGCAGCTTCTCCACATCGGCAGCCAGCGGCCAGGTCACCGGCTGCTGGTACATGGCGCCCACCTCGCGGGCCATGCCCACCATAGACAGGCAGTCCGGCCGGTTCGGCGTGATCTCCAGGTCGAGCACGGTATCTCCCGCGCCCATGAAGTCCGCCATGGGCTGGCCGACGGGCGCGTCATCGGGAAGCACCCAGATGCCGGAGTGGTCCTGCCCCAGCCCCAGCTCGCGCTTCGAGCAGCACATGCCGCAGCTCACCACCCCGCGCAGCTTCGACTTCTTGATCTTGAAATCGCCGGGCAGCACCGCGCCCACGAGCGCCACGGGCACCTTGATGTCCGCCGCGATGTTCGGCGCCCCGCAGACGATCTGCACGGGTTCCTCGGCGCCCACATCCACCGTCACCACGTGCATGTGGTCGGAATCCGGATGCGGCTCGCAGGTGAGCACGTGTCCCACCACAACGCCCTCGAAGGCCTCGCCGGTCTTCTCCACGCCTTCCACGCCCGTGCCCGTCAAATCGAGCCGGTCGCAGAACGCCTTCAAATCCTCCGGCACCGCCGTATACTCAGAAAGCCACTTCAAAGATACTTTCATACTGATTTCTTTCTCTTAATCGCCTGCTTCTTATGGCAACTAGTTTTCCGACTGCTCACTATCCATTCCCTGCCATGGAAATGTGTAGAGGGATTTCGGGTGGTGCTCACCAAGCGAGTTCCGCAGCGAACGGAAATGCCCAGTGGGCATTTCCGCCGAGCGAGGACTGTCTGAGCGACTGAGCACTGCCCGGAAGCCCGACCCCGGCAGAGTCACAGCTAGAATTGTCGCAGGAACCGCATATCGCCCTCAAGCAGCATGCGCAGATCGGGCACGTCGTACTTCAGGCAGGCGATGCGCTCCACCCCCATGCCGAAAGCGAACCCCGAGTACTCCTCCGGGTCGATGCCGCTCATGGAAAGCACGTTCGGGTCCACCATGCCACAGCCCAAGATCTCGATCCAGCCGGTGCCCTTGCACATGCGGCAACCCTCGCCGTGGCAGATGCCGCAGCTCACGTCCGCCTCGGCCGAGGGCTCTGTGAACGGGAAGTAGTGGGCGCGGAAGCGCGTCTTGCGCTCGGGCCCGAAGATCTGCTTGCACACGTAGTCGAGCGTGCCCTTCAGGTCGCCGAAGGTGATGCCGCGATCCACCACGAGCCCCTCGATCTGGTGGAACTGCGGCAGATGCGACGGGTCGGCCACATCGCGGCGGTACACCTTGCCCGGGGCGATCATGTAGATGGGCAGATCCCAGTCCTCCATGACGTGCACCTGCACGCCGGAGGTCTGGGTGCGCAGCAGCACGTCGGACTCGCCGCGCACCCGCGAGGTGTCGCCGGACAGGTCGTGCACGTAGAAGGTGTCCTGCATGGAACGGCTCGGATGGTCGGCCGGGGCGTTCAGGGCCGTGAAGTTGTAGTAGTCGGTCTCGATCTCCTCGCCTTCCACCACTTTGTAGCCCAGGCCCAAGAAGATGTCGGACACCTCATCGATGATGCCGTTGATGAGATGGCGGGTACCCACCTGCTGGGCGCGGCCGGGCAGCGTCACATCCACGGCCGCCGCCCCCATGGCCGCCTCAAGCTCGGCGGCATCCAGCGCCGCCTTGCGGGCGGCCAGCGCCTCTTCCACTTCCACGCGGGCCGCGTTCACGGCCTTGCCCACGCTCGCGCGCTCTTCAGCGGGCACCTGGCCCATGGATCTCAAATACCCGGTCAGTGTGCCGGACTTGCCCAGCACCGCCACGCGCACCGCCTCGAGCGCCGCCGACGTGTCCGCCGCGGCGATTTCGGCCAAGGTGCGCTCGCGCAGCGCCGCCAACTCCTCTGCGATTGCCATAAGGTTCGCCTTTCTTCTCGAGCCAACAAAAAGAGCCTTCTTCCGTCCCGCCTGGGGCCGCTTGCGGCTTACCAGGAATCCAAGGACGGGAGAAGGCTCTCGCGGTACCACCTCGGTTGGCAACGCTCCAGCGACCCGAAGGGAATCGCAGTGCGGCGTCGCCCGCTTGTTCGCGCTCTGTGACGGGAGCACCCGGCACCCCTACTGGTCGCCTCGCCCGTGGGCGTTCGCGTTCGGAAATGCTGCTCGGAAGGGAATAAGACGCACCCAGGGGGTCGGGCTCTCTCAGCCGGTGAAGCCCTTCTCTGGCGACCGTGACGCGCGTCCGCTGTCTTCGTCATCGCATGTAACGCCACAGTATAGCGCACTTCGAGGCGGAGCGAGCGCAGAACTTTCCCGCGCCCGACAGACGGAAAGCGGGCCGCGGGCGTACGAAGGCAGACGGGAAGCGGGCTCCGGCGAGCCGCGAAGAGGCGCGGCGCTCCAGTGGCGCGGCGAGGCGCCCTACAGGAAGCGGTACTTGACGGTGCGCAGGCCCCAGGCGCGGCAGCTGGAGAAGCCGAAGGCCTTCCACACGCCCGGCTGCAGATCGAGGACGCGGGAACCGCCGCCCATGGAGCCGCAGTCGTTCACCGTGGCATACACGGTCTGACCGCCGTAGACGATTTCCACCGTACGTCCGAAATAACTGCGGTAGTTCGGCATCGATTTGGGCACCGCCACACCCATGGAGTTGTCGTCGCAGACGGCGCCGGTGGACGTGGTACCGGGGTTCGGCGTGTTCGGATCGGTGCTGCCGCCGTAGGCCGAGGCCACGCCTGAAAGCCACCCTTCCTCCGACGAGCCGCCCGACGAGCCCGAGTTGCCGGAGCCGCCGGAGCTGCCGGAATTCCCCGATGATCCTGAGCTGCCGGAATCGCCAGAGCTACCCGACGAGCCGCCGTTATCGGAGGGGCCCTCGTCGTCGGAGACCACCGGCTCGCGATCGCCCGTATTGGCGTCGGGGCTCTCCTGCACGGCCGCGGCCGCCGCTGCGGCGGCCTCCTCTTCCTGCTTGCGCAGGGCCTCGGCCTGAGCGGCGAGCTCGGCCAGACGGGCCGCGTGCTCCTCCTGAGCGCCCTCCAGGCGGGCCGTGGCATCCTCCACGACGCTTTGGGCCTCGGCGCGCTTGGCCTCCTGGGCCGCCAACGCCTCTTCCTGCTCGTTCTTCTGGGCGTTCAGCTCGTCGCTCACGTCGTCGAAGGCGCGCTTGCGCTCCTTCTGCTCGGCCACCTCGTCGGCCTGATAGGACATGATCTGAGTGACGTACTCCATGTTGCGGAGCAACTCGTCGAAGTTCTTCGAATCAAGGATGAGGCCCAAAAGCCCCATGGAACTGCCGTCGCGGTACTCGCCCACGGCCACCTGGCCTAAAGCCGCGCGCCCCTCGAGCATGGCCTGCTGGGCCTCCATGGCCGCCGCCGCCGTCTCGTCGATCTTGGTCTGCAGCTCGGCCACCTCGGCGGTGAGCTGCTCGTACTCGCTATTGATCTGGGCCATGCGGGATTCGGCCTCATCCAGCGTGGCCTGCGCCGCATCCACGGCAGCCTGAGTGTCGTCGGCAGGATCGGCCGCAGCCGGAACCGCGCCGATGCCGACGAGGGAGAAGGCGAGCAACAGGGCGAGAAAGACCCTCGTCGCTTTTCCTTTTCCGAACGCTCGCTGTGCCAAGGTTTCCCTTCCGTTCTGCCATTACGCCGCAGCTTGCACCGGGCGAACATGCCGACCGGTGCGCTGCATCGCTCCATCTTCCCCAAATCGACCGACCGAGGCAAGCGTCTTGCCGAAAAAGACACGAGCCGTCGACTCCTTGTCCATGGAGCATAACACTTTTTGACCATAATGCAAATACTTGTTCGTATTATTATTGCAATTTATTCAGTGTTCCGTTATACTGCGCCAAAAGTAAGAGAAAGGAGCGGCCATGCACGCCATGGTAACGGCCCGAGTGCCCCTGGAAATCCGCGACCAGGTGAACGCGAAGCTGCGGTCCATCGGCTCGTCCCCCACCGAGCTGGTGAATGCCGCCTACGATTACGTACTCGCCACCGGCGAGCTGCCCGATGCGCAACGGGGAGAATCTCCCCTTCGCATCACCCTCACGGACGCCCAGGCCAACGAGCTGCGCTTCCGCTTGCGCCAGGCCACGCGCCCCGTACCGGCGTCGTTCTGGGAGGCCCGCGACGGCGCGCCCGCAACCAGGGAAGGAGAATAGCCATGCGCCTGCTCATCGATAGCGACGTTCTGCTCGACTTCATCGGCGAGCGCGAGAGCACCGCCGCCGCCTGGGTGAAGCTCCATGCCATGGAGCTGGCCGGGGCCGCGGAGCTGTGGGTCTCCGCCGAGGCCTTCGGAGAGGTGCGCACCGCCCTCGCCGAGGCCCTCTCCGACCACGACGCCCGCTCGGCTTTGCGTTCGGCCATGGCGTTTCTGTCCGTGTGCTCGATCGACGGCCCCGACGTGCGCTTCGCCCTGGAACACGAGGGGCTGCCCTATCACGCGGCCCTCACCGAATCCTGCGCCCGCAAGCTGCAGGCCGACTTCATCGTCACCCACGGCGGCGAGGTATCCGTCTCCCGGGCCGTGCGCCGCGTGGCCCCCGACGAGCTGTTCAGCGTGCTTGAGGCGGAGCAGGGCATCGTCTTCGACGTCATCGACTTCTAGCGGGGAACCATGATCGACGAAATCCAAGTGAAGGACGTGGCCCTCATCCGCGAGGCCTCCCTTTCGCCCTCCCCCCGTCTCACCGTCCTCACTGGCGAGACGGGCGCCGGAAAGACGGCGCTCGTCAGCGCCGTGAAGCTGCTCGTCGGCGAGCGCGCCGACAGCTCCTGCGTGCGCGAGGGGGCAAAAAACGCCGAAGTGCGGGGACGCCTGTTCCCTTCCGATCCCACCGCCGAAGAGCTCGTCGCGGTGCGCAAGGTCAGCGCCGACGGCCGCAGCCGCGCCACGATAAACGGCGCCATGGCCAGCGTGTCGGAGCTCGCGCGCACGGTGGGGCCGCTGGTGGAGCTCTGCGGACAGCACGAGTACCAATCGCTGCTGAAGCCGGCAGAGCACGGCCGCATCCTCGATGGTTGGGCCGATCTGGAAAGCACCGTAGGGGCGGCCTTTCGCGAGGCCCTCGCCGATGCCCGTGCCGCCGAGACGGCCCTGGAAGAGCTGAGGGCAACGGCGAGCGCCTCCAACACCCAGCTGGAGGAGGCACGCTTCACGCTGCAGCAGATAGAGGCGGTGAACCCCGAGGGCGGCGAGTACGAGGAAACGCGCGACTGGCTCGCCCGGGCCGAGCACGCCGAGGTGCTCGCCCGCAACTCCCACGGGGCCGCCGAGGCGCTCTCCGGCGACGGCGGCGCGCTGGACGCCCTGAACACGGCCATCTCCCTCATCGAGGAGGCCTCCCGGGCCGACGAGTCGCTGGCCCCCTTCGCCGCGTCGCTGAGGGAAATCTGCTTCGTCGTGGAGGACGTCTCCCGGGATATGGCCGGCTACTGCGACGCCATCGATTTCGACGGCGAGTCTCTGGCCGCGGCCCAGAAGCGCATGGGGCAGCTCATGGGGCTCATGCGCTCCTTCGGTCCCACCATGGAGGCCGTCTTCGAGCGCTGGGACGAGGCGGCGGCCCTCGTCGGGCTCGTCGACGACGCCGACGAGAACCTGGCCCGCGCCGAGGCGGCCGCGGAAGCGGCCGAAAGCGCCCTCGCCGAAGCGGCGGCCGCCTATGATGCAGCCCGCATCGAGGCCGCGCCGCGGTTCGCGGCGGCGGTCAACGAGGTGCTCGGACGCCTGGAGATGGGGACGGCGGCGCTGGTGTGCACGGTGGAGCCGCTGCCCCGCGAAAGCTGGAGCGCCGCGGGCAGCGCAAGCGTCGTCTTCGAGTTCAAGCCCGGCGCCTCCATGCAGCCGCGCCCCTTGGCCCGCATCGCCTCCGGAGGCGAAATCAGCCGCGTCATGCTGGCCATCAAGGTGGCTTTGGGCGCAAAGGACGGCACGGAGACCCTTATCTTCGACGAGGTGGACGCCGGCGTGGGCGGAAGCACCGCCAATGCGCTCGCCGCCGTGCTGGCGGAGCTGGCGGAAAGCCACCAGGTCATCGCCATCACGCATCTGGCCCAGGTGGCTGTGCTCGCCGATACCCACTACACCGTGACGAAAACCGCGGGCGACGCGCCCGAAACGGTTCTGACCCCGGTGGAGGGCGACGAGCGCGTGGCCGAAGTGGCGCGCCTGTTGTCGGGCACCGCCACCGAGACCTCCCTCGCCCACGCCCGCGAACTCTTGGGGCAGTAACGCCTATTCCGCTGCCTGCTGGGCCGCCAGCTCTTGGGCGAGGGCCTTGGCGTCATCGTAGGCCAGAAGCTGGTCGATGGTCACGAACTTGTAGCCCTCGGCGCGCAGCTGGGGCAGCGCGATCTTCAGCGCCTCGATGGTCTGACTCCGATCGCCGCCGCCGTCGTGCATGAGCACGACATCCCCTGGCTTCGCCGACAGCAGGCGCTCCGCAATGGCGTCGGCGCCCGGTCGCCGCCAGTCCTCGGTGTCCACGTTCCAGCCGATCTCGCCCGTGATGTAGGGCTGCAAGTTCCAGATGATCTCGTCGTGGAAGTTGCCGCCCGGCGAACGGAACACCTTCGACGCCTCGGCGCCCGTCGCATCCGCGATGGCCTGCTGGCCCATCTGCACCTCTTCAATCTGCTTCTCGGGACTCTGGCGCGTCATGTCCACGCCGTTGCCGCCGCCGGTGGCCGCATGGTCGTAGGAGTGGGTGCCGATCTGGTGACCCTCGGCTGCCATGCGCTTGATCGTCTCCACGTAATCGGTCTTATCGGAAATCTGCTCGCCGATCGTGAAGAACGTCGCCACGGCGTCGTTCTCCTTCAGCACGTCGAGCAGTTCCTGGGTCGTGGGCCACGGGCCATCGTCGAAGGTGAGCGCGATGACTTTCTCGCCGTTCGTGTTCGCGTTGTACTTCAGATAGACGTTGTCGGAGCCCTCCTTCACGGTTTCCTCCACCGTCTTGCCCGACACTTTGCCGGTGCGCTTCTCCACCTGGGCCGCCTCACCGGGCACGTACACGTGGATGGCCCCCTCGCCCAGCTCCACCTGGCCCGGGGCCGTCTCCTCGGTAGTTACATCGTATTCCTCGGTCACATCGGCGCCGTCGTCCAGCTGGACCACATCGCCCTTGTGCAGCTCAGTTGCGCCGTCGGTCACCTCATTGCCGTTGACCGTGCCGGCAAAGGCAGCGCCGCCGCCCTCTTCCAGAACCTCCCCGTCGACGGCGAGCAGATTGCCCGGCTGCGGGGAGACGACGCCCTCGGCGATCATGTCGTTCAAGGTCGTCCCCCGATCCACCGTGCGCGTCATGCCGTTGACCGTCACGTTGAACTGCAGCGGGTTCAGATACAGGTACACCCCCACGCCGATGGCGGCCAGAATGACCACGGAGACGATAATGGAGACGACGCTCGCCTTCTTCTTGCCCTTCTTCTTGTAGCGCCCCATATCGGCATAGGGAGCCACCTGGCCATCGGCCTTGGTGGCCGGAACGACCCGCGGGGGCACCTGGGCCGCGTAGCCCGCATAGCCGTGCGGCGACGCCGCCTGGCGAGGCTGGGGCTGGGCCTGCTGATAGGCGTGCGGCTGATAGGACGGCGCCTCATGCAGGCGCGGATCCTGCGTCTGGGCGCCATAGTCCGTCTGCTCGCGAGGCGCTGCCGGCTCCTGCTGCGGGGAAGGGGCCTGCGCTGCCGGCTGGGGGCGCATTTCCGGCGGGACGGCCGCCGACTGCGGCTGCGGTGCTGAGACCCCGTGGGAATGGGGAACCGAGACCGGCACGGAGGCGCCGGGGTGGCGCCGGGTGGGCTTCTTGTGCTGTCGCGGGTTGTTGCGGGGGTTATTCGAACCTTGGGAGGCGGGCTGATCGGGCATCGCTTTATTCCTTAGGAAGTACTTCAGGTGGTGCAGGTGCTTTCTCGCGATTATACGACGAAGTGACGGGGCGTTCACGGCAGAGCAGCTTACATTTCCGTAAAGTTCGCAATCCGTCCCGAATCCACGAAAACTGAACAGCCCGCGCCGTCCCAGAGGGCACTTCCCCGCCGCGCCACCGTCCCGCAGGGGCACCGTCCTGCGAAGGTCGGCGTCCTGCGAGACGAATCTTGCGGCGATGGCAGGAGCCCGGGCGCAGCGCCTTTAGCTCGCGCGCGACGACCCGTAGGCGGCGTGCTTGCGGTTGCCGTAGGCGCTCCCCTTTCGCGCGCCCTTCTTCAGATCCTTCAGCACGTCTTCCTCGGACTTGTCCTCCACGGTACTCTTTAGCTTCACCACCTGATCGCGCAGACGCGCCGCCTCCTCGAAGTCCATGTCGCGGGACGCGGCGGCCATGTCGTCCTCCATGGACGAGATGAGCCGCAGGACCTCTTCGCGGGAAAGCTCTGCCAGCTCCTTATTCACCTGCTCGGCAGTGGTGCCCTCCACATCTTCCGTGATGAAGCCCATGATGTCGTTGATGGCCTTGCGGATAGTCTGGGGCTTGATACCATGCTCCTCGTTGTAGGCCATCTGGATGTCGCGGCGCCGGCGCGTCTCGTCGATAGCCCGGCGCATAGAATCGGTGATGCGATCGGCGTACATGATGACCTGGCCGGACACGTTGCGGGCCGCGCGCCCGATGGTCTGGATGAGCGAGCGGTGGTTGCGCAGGAAGCCCTCCTTGTCGGCATCCAGGATGGCCACAAGCGACACCTCGGGCAAGTCGAGCCCCTCTCGCAGAAGGTTGATGCCCACGAGCACGTCGAACTCGCCGCGGCGCAAGTCACGCAGGATCTCCGTGCGCTCCAGCGTGGCGATGTCCGAGTGCATGTAGCGGGCCTTCACGCCCTGATCCAGCAAATGGTCGGTCAAGTCCTCGGCCATCTTCTTCGTGAGCGTCGTGATGAGCACGCGCTCGTTGCGCGCCGCCCGCTCCTTCGCCTCGTCGATGATGTCGTCGATCTGGCTGGCGCTCGTGCGCACGACGATCTCCGGATCCAGAAGGCCCGTCGGACGGATGACCTGATCCACCTTCGCCTGGCTCACGCGCTCCTCGTAATCGCCCGGCGTGGCCGACACGTAGATGAACTGCGGGATGCGCTCCTCGAACTCGTCGAAGCGCAAGGGGCGGTTGTCCAGGCAGCTGGGCAGGCGAAAGCCGTGCTCGGCGAGGGTGATCTTGCGGGAGCGGTCGCCCTCGTGCATGCCGCGGATCTGCGGCACCGTGACGTGGGACTCGTCGATGATGCAGAGGAAGTCCTTCGGGAAGTAGTCGATGAGGGTGTAGGGCGGCTCGCCCGGCGCACGGCCGTCCAGATGGCGCGAGTAGTTCTCGATGCCGGAGCAAAATCCCATGGTCTCCAGCATCTCCAAGTCGTAGTTCACGCGCATCTCCAAGCGCTGGGCCTCGAGCAGCTTCCCCTCTTCCTTGAACTGCATGAGGCGCTCGCGTAGCTCGTCCTGAATCGTGCCGAGGGCCTTGTCCATCTTCGGCCGCGCCGTAACGTAGTGGGAAGCCGGCCAGATGGGCAGCGCCTCGTAGCTGTTCAGCACCTCGCCCGTGACCTGGTCAATCTCGTCGATGGACTCGATCTCGTCCCCCCAGAACTCGATGCGCACCGGGTGGTCGGCGTAGGGCGGGAACACGTCCAGCGCGTCGCCCCGCACGCGGAAGGTGCCGCGCTTCTGCTCGTAGTCGTTGCGGTCGTACTGGATATCGATGAGCTCATGGATGACCTCGTCGCGATCCATCTCCTTCTGCTTGTCGACGAACACTGCCATGCCGGCGTAGTCCATCGGTGAGCCGATGCCGTAGATGCAGCTCACCGACGCTACCACGATGACGTCCCGCCGCGAGAGCAGAGCCGAGGTGGCCGCATGGCGCAGCTTCTCCACCTCCTCGTTGATGGAGGCGTCCTTCTCGATGAAGGTGTCCGATGAGGGCACGTAGGCCTCGGGCTGGTAGTAGTCGTAGTAGGAGACGAAGTACACCACGGCGTTGTCGGGGAAGAACTCCTTCAGCTCGGCCGCCAGCTGGGCCGCGAGCGTCTTGTTCGGCGCCATGACGAGTGTGGGCTTCTGCACCGCTTCGATGGTTTTGGCCATGGTGAACGTCTTGCCCGAGCCGGTGACGCCCAAGAGCGTCTGGTAGCGCAGGCCCTCTTCCACGCCCTTCGCAAGCGCCGCGATGGCCTCGGGCTGATCCCCCGAGGGCTCGAAGGGCGAGACGACCTTAAACGGGGTGTTCGCCAGCCGCACCTCGGGCAGCTTCCCCGCCATTTCCATACCTTCTATATTGGAAAGATGAGTGGACACGCGCGTCCCTCCTCTCGCAGTAATTCTCTATAAGGAGAACAGTCTAGCACCTTCCGCAAGAAATGAACAGATGTTCGCTTAAAGTTCACAGCGCGACCGTGCTGTGGCGCCGGCACCCCTCCCCTAATGATGAGTGCTATACTCTGCAATCGCTGTTGACATCTCGTGACGTGAGGAGCTCATCGTGGCGAACGTGAAGAACGTGGCCCCCGGCGTCGGTCTGTGCGCCGCCATCGCCATCCCTTGCTGGTTTCTCGGCGAGGCGCTGCCCGTGGTGGGCGGCCCGGTGTTCGCCATCCTCATCGGCATGGTCATCGCCCTTTGGTGGAAGCAGCCCGCGCGCGGCACCGTGCAGGACGGCATCGCCTTCACGGCGAAGAAGGTGCTGCAGTACGCGGTCATCCTGCTGGGCTTCGGGCTGAACCTCGCCCAGATCGCGGCCGTAGGCGCCGAGAGCTTGCCTATCATCCTCACCACCATCGCCACGGCGCTCATCGTGGGCTATATCCTCTACCGCGTGCTGTCCGTGGATTCCGCCATCGCCACGCTCATCGCCGTGGGCTCGTCCATCTGCGGCGGGTCGGCCATCGCCGCCACGGCGCCGGTCATCCGCGCCAAGGACGAGCAGGTGGCCCAGGCCATCTCGGTCATCTTCCTGTTCAACGTGGTAGCGGCGCTCATCTTCCCCACCCTGGGAGGCATGCTCGGCATGTCCAACGAGGGCTTCGGCCTGTTCGCTGGCACTGCGGTGAACGATACCTCTTCCGTTACCGCCGCCGCAGCCGCCTGGGACGGCATGCACCCCGGCTCGAACGCGCTGGACGACGCCACCATCGTGAAGCTCACCCGTACGCTCGCCATCATCCCCATCACGCTCGCACTCGGCATCGTCATGGCCCGCAAGGAGAGCGCAGACGAGTCCGCCTCCAACGCTCAGGCAGCCTCCGAGCCCTCGTCGACGCGCCGCAAGGACCCGCTCGGCAACTTCTCTCTGAAGCGCGCCTTCCCGATGTTCATCCTGTTCTTCCTCGTGGCCAGCCTCATCACCACCATCGCCGTGGCCGCCGGCGCCGACGCGGCGGTGTTCGCGCCGCTGAAGACCCTAAGCAAGTTCTTCATCGTCATGGCCATGGCTGCCATCGGGCTGAACACCGACCTCGTGAAGCTCGTGAAGTCCGGCGCCAAGCCCCTCCTCATGGGCCTCATCTGCTGGATCTGCATCGCCGCTGCCAGCCTCGCCATGCAACATATGCTCGGACTGTGGTAAACCGAAAGCGGCCCCGAGGCGTTACGCCATCGAGGCCGCTTTTGCGCCCCTAAACAGCCAGCCGCAGCCTATCGTTTGCTCGCTAACAGGCTCTAGTCATAGGGATTACAATCCAAATCGCGCGGCCAATCATGGCATTCGAGGCAATAGTTGCTGGTCACCTCATTACCCCTAGCATGACATACATTGCATGACAGGTAGCCGCCATGAACTGAGTCGTGAGGATTGGAATCGCCATACGATTCGGTGCGCGCTGCAACGCTTTCATAGGTGCCGCCGTGGCAGCCCAGACAGGCATCGTCGGAAACGTAAGGATCATTTTGGCCAGAGGCCACGGACACCTGCTCCGTATTTGCCTGAGAATCGCCGGTTTCGGACAGGTTGGAACCCGTATTCTCAGCCGAGCAGGCAGCCAGCCCCAAGCAGGCCGTCAAGGCAACTCCGGCGATCATCGCAATAGTACGTTTGCTGTCGATTCTCATAGTTATTCTCCTTGAATGGCATGGCGGGCAGATACATAACCGAAAGTGGCCGCTCGACCGACGGAGGTGGCGGGAAGGTGGCGCGGATAGGTTCCCGAAAAGACTCCGCCCGAGGCATTGCCCGCGGCATAAAGACCTTCGATGGGCTCATCGTCCCAGTTCAACACACGGCACGATTCGTCGATGGTCAAGCCGCCGACCACGGTCAGTACCGTGCTGTTCGTCACGAGGCCGTAGTACGGGCCCTCCGCCAACGGCATGGCGGTTTCCAAGTTGCGGCGGAATTGCAAGTCCTTCTTCTCGGCCGAGGAGAAATAGGCGTTGTAGGTGTCAACGGTTTCCTGGAGAATTGCCGCATCCAGCCCCAGCTGTGGCGCCAAATCGGCCACCGTGTCAGCTTTGAACATCCAGCCCTTATCCATATACTGCTTGATGGTCTCATCTGCGGTGGGCTGCATGTCGGCCATGGCGTCAACCATACCCTGGTTCAAGATAATCCAGCACCCCTTGCCGCGACCAGGCTGCGCATTGATAGCATTGGACACGAAGTTCATCGGCAGCCCCTCGTTCACAAAGCGGACGCCACGTGAATTCACGGCGATGCCAAGCGAGGAGGTAAACCAAATGCCCGGGATGTCAAGGAACTGCGCAGGCGTACCGAAATTGAAGTTCATAACCGCATGGGGAATGGGATCCATTTGAGCGCCCAGCTGCAAACCCATCATGTGCCCATCGCCGGTGGGGCCAGTAGAGGGATCCCAGCAGCTTGAGGCGGCGTAATCCTCGGAGCGCGTCCACGCCTTCATCATATCGGGATTCGCTTCATAACCGCCCGTGCATAGCACGACGCCCTTGGTCGCCTCAACTGCGTAGTAGCCGTCGGCATCCTTCGCGACAGCGCCTGTCACACGGCCCGACGCATCTTGGACCAGCTGCACACCTGCGGTATTAAAGCGAAGATCGATATGGAGTTCGTTCTGCATTACAGCGGTGAGGGCATCCATGACGATAGGACCGAAAATCCAGCTCGTCCAGTTATAGTCCTCGGGAACGGCGAATTTGTGCTCACCCTGAATCACCTGGATGCCATAGCCCGTCTCTGGCTGAGTGGTGTTGTAAATCTTGATATCACGGCCCGCTTTATCTAACGAGTCCTGCATAAAATCGATTGCCTCGCCAGAGTTGTTCACGAACGACCATACTACATCGGGTCGGGCGCGCCAGTAGGAAGCTCGCAGAATCTCTTCCACATACTGAGCCGGATCAACGACGTTGCCCGTCTCGGCCTGCATGCGGCTTCCGCAGCCGCCCACGCTCTCCCACGTATTGCGGCCCTTGCTCATCTTTTCAAGCACTACCACGTTGGCACCCAGCTCGGCGCCCTTCAGCGCGGCCATCGTGCCCGAAATGCCGCCGCCGATCACCAGCAGATCGCACTGATCGGTGTGAGTTATCTCGTCTGCGCCGATTTCCCGGGACTCGAAGCCCACAGGACCCGCAACGACATCCCATTCAGCCCCATAAGCGGGCATAAGGTTGACGTTCTCTCCGTAAATCTCAATCAGCTCGTTACCCACAGTCGCCGCGGACTCTTCCGCATAGGCCGCGTCGGCTGATCCTGTTGCAGCGGCAACAGCAGTCGCCGTGCACAACCCGCCGGCTGCCAAGCCCGCAAGGCCAACGCCCCG
Organism: Adlercreutzia sp. CNCM I-6216; assembly: GCF_977113345.1. Taxonomy (NCBI): domain Bacteria; kingdom Bacillati; phylum Actinomycetota; class Coriobacteriia; order Eggerthellales; family Eggerthellaceae; genus Adlercreutzia; species Adlercreutzia sp. CNCM I-6216. The sequence continues at coordinate 239,310 of NZ_CDSBIE010000003.1, read as the reverse complement.
CAGGAACCCTCGACGGGAAATCCCCTGATTTCCCTGCGCATCCATCGTGCTTTTCGATGCACCCATCGCCATCTCCCTTCACTTCTGAACTCACTTTCGTCAAGCGACGGGAGCATTCTGCTGGCTGCACCCTATGCGGAGTCAAGGACTTTTTAGCGCACAAGAGGGGAGAAGACATAGTAGTACTGCACGGCATCGCTTCCATCAGCGCGCAGAGGGAGATTTGCGTACAGGAGCTGCGTGTAAATATTGCCAGTTAACTCCGAGCCTTCCCGGGACAAAGCGGACGACACCATGTCGAGGACACGAACGTATAACGGCTCGTTAAAAGGCATCGTTCCCTTATCGCGTTCGGAAGATTCAGAGAATATCCCATCAACCCGGATCACCAAGGCTACCGCCTTGAACGAGGGCACGAAGCGCACATGAGGGCTAGCCAAGTCGACGTAATCGGCAAAACGAGTTGGAACAGAAAAGCCGCTCCGCGGAAGGTCGGGCGACGGCTCCGCCCCATCTCTCAACCCCTCGACATGATAATGAGGCGTATAGCGGACAAAGGGGATTTCGCGGGACCAGGTGCGCACCAAACGCTGCTGCTCCGAAGAGGCCTTGGTCCAAGCGCTTTCCAGATAGAAAAACGACGGAATGTCGATCACTTCATACGCCTCTAGTAGGTATGGAACCTTCGCCAAGAGCGCCCTATCGCGATCGAGAGATTCAATCAGATCAGAAGCCCGCCGACGCTCCTCCGCCAAAGGGCTTACGCGCTGGCCCAATTCGCAATCCATAGATGTTAAATCACCTGCAAGGATAACCTCTACGGATTCTTTCATCGAGATGCCGTAAGAGCCTAATAGGCGCGCCGTGAGTAGGCACAGCATGTTCTCGAAATGAAATCCCCGATAGTTGTTCTGCCCGCGGGCCCATGGATCTTTCGGCAGATACTTCTCGTAGAGACGAATAGTGCTGGGAGCTACCCCGAGAACCGCACAGAGTTCCTTTGTCGTTATCACATTCCCCTCCTTCAACAAAGACGCCCCATTCAGCATACACCCTGCACCCTATGCCGAGTTGAGAGGTTTTCCAGAAAAGAGAGTGCCCATTTCTCTTCTCCTATCGTTATAACGTGTTATAATTATCTGAACTGATTGGAGGCATTATGGCAACGGCAACACTTACCAAGGTCGGCAACAGCATGGCCGTCCTCCTTCCCAAGGCACTTCGACAAGAGGCAGCTATAGACCAGGATACCCCCCTGCGACTTGCCTCACCTCGCAAGGGTGTGGTAGTCATTACCTCCATGCTCGACGACGAAGAGGATAGACTTGCTCGCCTACGACGCGTCGAAGCACGCATCGCTGCCCGACGCAATAAGATAAAACCCTGGCCGGAAGGGCTTACCGCTGACGACTTGATTGCGCAGGCAAAGGAGGAGCGCTATCGTGACTTCCTTGCTCTTTGACACCAACGCCCTCATCTACTGGATACATCCCGATTCATCTTTTCACGAGGAAGCGCTCTGCCTTGTGGAGGAGGCATACATCAATCGAAGCACAATATGCGCTCTCTCCTCCTCTCTGAATGATGTTTACTACATCCTCTGTCGCCACTATATGACGGAAGAAGAGGCGCGTGAATCGTTGCGGGACATCGTCGACACCTTCGACCTTATCGATCTCACCGGGCTTTTCGTGCACGAATCCATCGACTCCGACGAACCCGACTACGAAGACGGCCTCATCCGCGTCGCCGCAGAGGAACTTCAGGTAGAAGCTATCATCAGTTACGACAAAGCCGCCTTCAAGAACTCATTCGTTCCGAAGATGACGGCCCAAGAGGCACTTGTTGCTTTCTTCCAAACAGAAAAAGGTCCCGAGGATTGATTTCTCGGGACCCCATTGATTGATTCTAAGTCTAGCAGGTGGCTCTTACAGCTCCTTCTTATACTCGTTCCACCAGGCCAGGACCTCGTTGCGCAGCTCCTCGGGTGTGCCGTCGTTGTTGAAGACCACGTCCGACGCCTCGATGCGGTCGGCATCGGTGATCTGGCGAGCGATGCGGGCGCGCACGTCCTCCTCTGGGAACCCGGAGGCCACGGCACGCTCGATGCGGGTCTCCAGCGGCGCGAGCACCGCCATGACCACGTCGGCGCCGTAGGCCAGCGAGCTCTGGCGGTTGCGGAACACCGAGTACTCCACCACCACGGCAGGCTTGCCCTCGGCCTCGAAGCCGTCGATGAGGTCGGTGTAGCGCTCCTCGATGCGGGGCATCGTGATGGTGTTCAGCTTGCGCGTGGCGGCCGGCGTCGCGAAGGCCTTGGCGGCCAGGGCGCTGCGCACCACTTCCCCGTTCTCATCGAAGATGTCATCGCCGAACGCTCCGCGCAAATCGTCCTTCACCGTGTCCCACATGAGCACCTCGTGCCCCACCTGATCGAGATCGATCCAAGCCAGGCCCTCGTCGGTGAGCGCCTTGCGCGCCGTGGACTTGCCGGCGCCCATGCCGCCGATGAGAAACAGCTTCTTCATGCGAACCTCCTCCAAAACCGCGCACCTTCGCGCGATCATACCCAAGTAATTCAACGGAACCATCATACACGAGAAAGGCCGCTCCGAAGAGCGGCCTTTGAAAAGTCACTGGTCGTTCGCAGTCGCACGAACCCGCAGAGGCTACTCGGCGTCGACGGTCTCCACCTCGACGACCTCGGCCTCGGCCGGAGCCTCGTCCTTCTTGCGGCGGGCCGGCTTCTCCTCGGCCTGCACCGACTCGTCCACGTCGATCTCGAAGCCGAGCTCCTCGGCGGCGGCCTTCATGGACAGGGAGATGCGGCGGCGCTCCGGGTTGATCTCCATGACCTTCACCTTCACATCGTCGCCCGCATGCACGACCTGCGCCGGGGTATCGATGTGGCGGCCGGCCATCTCGGAGATGTGCACCAGGCCCTCGATGGAGTCGCCCAGCTCGACGAAGGCGCCGAAGGGCACGATCTTGGTGACCTTGCCGTCGACGATGGTGCCCACCGGGTAGTTCTCCACCAGCTGGATCCACGGGTCGGGCGTGGTCTGCTTGAGACCGAGGGAGATGCGCTCGCGCTGCAGATCGACGTCGAGCACCTCGACCTCCACCTCGTCGCCCACCTTGACGACCTCGGAGGGATGGTTGACATGGTTCCAAGACAGCTCGGAGATGTGCACCAGGCCGTCGATGCCGCCCAGATCCACGAAGGCGCCGAAGTCCACGATGGAGGACACGTTGCCCTTGAGGCGCATGCCCTTGGAGAGCTTGGAGAGGATCTCGGCGCGCTCGTTCTTGCGGCCCTCCTCCAAGAGAACGCGGCGAGACAGCACGACGTTGTTGCGGTTGCGGTCCATCTCGATGACGCGGGCCTCGATCTCGGTGCCCAGGTAGGCGTCCAGATCCTTCACGCGGCGCAGGTCCACGAGAGAGGCCGGAAGGAAGCCGCGCAGGCCGATGTCCAGGATAAGACCGCCCTTGACCACCTCGATGACCTCGCCGGTGACCACTTCGCCGGCCTTGAACTTCTCCTCGACGGAAATCCAGGCACGCTCGTACTCGGCGCGCTTCTTGGAGAGGATGAGGCGGCCGTCCTTGTCCTCCTTCTGGAGAACCAGAGCCTCGATCTTGTCGCCCAGGCTCACGATGTCGGACGGATCGGCATCCTTGCGGATGGACAGCTCGCGGGCCGGGATGACGCCCTCGCTCTTGAAGCCGATGTCCACCAGCACCTCGTCGTGCTCCAGCTTGACGACGGTACCGTCGACGAGATCGCCCTCGTCGAACTCGGTCAGCGTGCCGTCGATCATCTCGTTCATCTGCTCATCGGAGATGTCGGAGAAGTCGATCACGGAGGTGTTCTTGATTTCGGTCAAAACGGACCCCTTTCAAAAACTAAATCAGGGACCCTTCGTCATGATGGTTGATACGTACCATGTTCGCTTGCAGAAGCAAGGATCGCGGTGCAACAAACATGTCTCGGGGGCCAACAGATACTTACACTTGCCGCCTATCGGCAAGCCCGCCCAGTATAGCACCGCTCGCGCGCGCTTCATTGTGAATTTTCCCCGAGTGCCGACATTTTTCGCAGCGCGCCCACAAGGCGGCCAAGAAGAGCCCTCAGCGCGTCGAAGGCGCCCTACGAAAGCAGCAGCACGTCCTTCCGGGCGCGCGCCTCGCTACGCACCTCATCGGTAAACCCGCCTATACTGAAGAGGACATAGACGGGCGGGCCGCCAAAGCGCCGAAAAGAGGGGTCGTCCAGGGCCTTTCGAGCCTGCTCTTCCAAGTGCCTCAGCACATTGGCGCCCACGGGCCTCGCCCAGAACTTGCACTCGCCGAACACCGCTCGGCCCTCTTCGGCGCCCAGCCCCACAACGTCCAGCTCCACATCGCGTGCGCCCCACCAAGCGCCCACCCGCTCGGGCATGAAGGGGAGCGCCCCTTCCGCGCCCGCATCCCACAGGCGGTCGCGGCACACGTCCTCGTACACGTAGGCGACCTGCCCGTCGACGAAGTTGTTCCTGATCGTCTTCAGCGCCTCCGCCCGCCGCCCCGTCTCCAACAGCCCCATCTGGGGAAAGACGAAGCGGAACCAGAAGCGCAGGTAGTTGTCCTTGATGCGGTAGAGGCCCTTCTTGCTCTTCTCGGGGTTCTCCTCCGTCACGGGCACCACGCGCTCCAGCACATCGAGCCGCTCGAGCACTTTCAGGTACTTCGACAGCCCCGTCTGCCTCACGTTCAGCGCCGCGGCGATCTCCCCGCTCTTGCGGTTGCCCGCCGCCACCGCCTTCAAAATGGAGAAATAGGTTCCCACCTCGCTCACCTCCTTCGACAGAAGGAAGTTCGGCTCGTCGTACAGATAGCTGCTGGAGTTCAAAACGCTCTTCTCGATGCCGCGGTACACATCGTCCACGCCCCTGAAGCTCTCGATGTACTTGGGGACGCCGCCCGTGACGCTGTAGAGCTCGACCAGTTCGCGGCGCCCGATCTCCTTCGAGAAGAAATCCCGGTAGAACCGAAAGGGAATCTGCTTCATGCGAACCTGCGCGGTGCGCCTCCCGTAGAGGGGGCTGCTATAGGAGAGCACCTGGCTTTCCATGAGCGAGATGAGCGAGCCGCACAGGATGACCATCACGTTGCGCTTGGAAAGCATCGTGTCCCAGATGCGCTGGAAGACGGAGGGGAACGCCGGGTTCGCCTTGCCGAGGTACTGGAACTCGTCCAGCGCGACGACGAGGCGCTCGCCGTCGCTCGTCAGACGGTCGAAGAGAACGTCCCAGTTGTCGACAGACACCTGGCCGAGCAGCTCGTCGCCCGTGAACGCGGCCACCTGTTTCTGGAAGGCCGCGCGGTTCTGTTCCTCCGACTCCTCCGTCGCCAGGAAGTACAGCGCGCGCTTGTCGCGGACGAACTCGGTGATGAGCGCCGTCTTCCCGATGCGGCGCCGGCCGTAGATGACCACCATGGCCGCCTGGTGGTCGGCGAACTGCTCCTCCAAGGCGGCGAGTTCTTCAGTGCGATCGACGAACGCGTCCACAATTGCCCCTTTCTCTCCCATGCTTCGTTGGAGGGATATTATACTTCAAAGTATTATACTTCAAAGTATAATCTGATGCACGTCCAGCTCACGCAGGGCCTCCTCGCCCTATTCTTTACTTTCCGCATCATCTTTCGTGAGCGCAGACGTTGCGCTAGAATGAGAGGATGCGTTTGCGTCCGGTCGGCTTCATCGGGATAAGGCTCAGCCATGGAATTGACTCTTTCGGTGTTCCTCTCGCAGGCAGGAAATCATCCGATCCTGCTCGGCATTCTGGCGCTGGTCATCGGCGTGACCATCATCTCGGGCGCCACCGACGCCCCCAACGCCATCGCCAGCGCGGTCTCCACCCGCTGCCTCACCCCCGGCGCCGCCCTCGCGCTCGCTGCCGTGTTCAACTTCGTGGGGCTGGTGGGCATGACCTACATCTCCACGGCCGTGGCCCACACCATGTTCAACATGGTCGATTTCTCCGGCAACACCCACCAGGCGCTACTCGCGCTCATAGCCGCCATGATAGGCTCCATCGGCTGGGGCGTCTTCTGTTGGTTCTGGGGCATTCCCGCCAGCAAGTCCCACTCGCTCATCGCCGGCGTCACCGGCGGGGCCATCGCGCTGAACGGGCTTGCCGGCGTCGTGCTCTCCGAGTGGATGCTCGTCATCTACGGCATGGTGTTCTCGCTGGTGGGCGGCTTCATCCTCGGTATGACCACCACCAAGATCATCGAGTTTCTCTTCTCCGGCGTCAACCGCCAGCGCGGCAACAAGGTGTGCATGGTGCTGCAGGACATCTGCGCCTGCGCGCTGTCGTTCCTCCACGGCGCCCAGGACGGGCAGAAGTTCATGTCCATCGGGCTTTTGGGCATCGCGCTCGCCTTCGGCATGGAGACGAGCGGCGCCACCGACTTCCCCCTGTGGCTCATGATCATCTGCTCAGCGGCCATGTCGCTGGGCACGCTTCTCGGCGGCAAGCGCATCATCAAGTCCGTGGCCATGGACATGGTGTCGCTGGAGAAGTACCAGGGCGTGGCGGCCTCCCTCTCCACGGTGATCACGCTGTTCGTGGCATCCATGACCGGCATGCCCGTCTCCACTTCCCACTGCTCCACCGCCTCCATCATGGGCGTAGGCGCCTCGAAGAGCTTCCGCCGCGTGAACTGGGGCGTCGCCCGCCGTATGGTGTGGGCCTGGGTGCTCACCTTCCCCTGCTGCGGATTTATCGGCTGGGCCTTGGCCAAGCTGTTCATGATGCTGTAGAAAAGGGCCCGGACATGAGTCCGGGCCCTTGGGTGAACCGCAGCTGGGATCGCCTTACGCTTCCTCAGCGGCTTTTGCTTGGGCCTCGCGGATGGCCTTGGTCATCTGATCCACGCAGGAGGTAGAGCGCCGCCCGCAGGTGTGGCCCTCCATCATGGCGACGATGTCGTCGACGTTCTGGCCAGCCACCAGCTTGGAGATGGCCTTCAAGTTGCCGTCGCAGCCGCCGGTGAACTGGACGCTCTTGATGGTGTCGCCGTCCAGTTCCACATCGATCTGACGGGAGCAGACGCCGCGGGGAATGTAGGTGTGCATGTCGGTTCCTTTCTCGCACCTTGTTTCGGCGAGATTGTACCGCATTGTGGCCTACACCGCCGTCGCGCCGCGCTCGCCGGTGCGGATGCGCACCACTTCCTCCACAGGCGCCACGAAGATCTTGCCGTCGCCCACCTCGCCGGTGCGGGCGGCGCCCACGATGGTGTCCACCAGCGCGTCCACCGCGTCGTCTTCCACCACTACCTCGAATTTCACCTTCGGCACCATGTTCAGCATCACTTCGGTGCCGCGCACGTACTCGCTCCAGCCGTGCTGGGCGCCGCAGCCGTGCACCTGCGAGATGGTCATGCCCTTCACATCGGCGGCGAACAGGGCATCCTTCAGCGGCTCCATCTTCTCGGGCCGCACAATAGCCGTTACTCGTTTCATAGCCGCAACTCCTTTCTCAATCGCTCCGCCGTGCTAGTCCAGACCCAGGTAGACCGGATAGGCCGACTCGCCATGGACGGCCACATCGAGCCCAGCCGCCTCATCCTCGGCGCTCACCCGCAAGCTGCCCTTGAAGCAGGCCTTGATGATAAGCCCCAGCACTACGTCCGCGATGGCCACGAAGGCGATGGTCACCAGGATGCCCAGCACCTGCGAGCCCAGAAGCGACCAGTCGCCGGTGTACAGAAGGCCGCCGTGCTCGGTCCAGGAGAGCCCGGGCACGCAGAACAGACCCGTGAGGATGCCGCCCACGATGCCGCCGACGCAGTGGCAGCCGAAGGCGTCCAGCGCGTCATCGTAGCCGAGGCGCCGCTTGGCCTGGGAAATGGCCGCGTACACGATGGGGCTCACGATAAGTCCCATGACGATCGCCGCCCAGGGCTCCACGAACCCTGCCGCCGGGGTGATGGCCACAAGGCCGGCCACCAGGCCCGTCGCCGCGCCGACGAGCGTGCACTTCCCCACTGTGATGCGCTCGGTGATCATCCAGGAAAGCACGCCGGCGGCGCTCGCGGCCACGGTGTTCAGCAGCGCGAGACCCGCCACGCCATCGGCGGCGAACTCGCTGCCAGCGTTGAAACCGAACCAGCCGAACCACAGAAGCGCCGCGCCCAGGGCCACAAAGGGCACATTGTGCGGGCGGTAAGACAGCACCGCAAACCCTTTGCGCCGCCCCAGCATAAGGCAGAGGATGAGCCCGGTGAGGCCCGAGGAGATGTGCACCACATCGCCGCCGGCGAAGTCCAGGGCCCCGATCATGTCGCCAATGAGCGAGCCGTCACCGCCCCACACCATATGGGCGAGCGGCGCGTACACCACGACGACCCACACGGCCACGAACGCGCATACGGCGCCGAACTTCATGCGTCCAGCTACAGCACCGGTGATGATGGCGCAGGTGATCATGGCGAAGGCCATCTGGAAGACGATGTCGATAATGGCCGGATAGCCCGCCGCTAACTCGGGGTCGTTGGCCAGCGCTCCTTGGCCGGACAGCACCGCGAAGGCGTCAGGTGTGCCTTCGGCCTCGGCCACCATGTCGTTCACGGCGCTCAGGCACCCGATCTGGTCGAGGCCGCCGAAAAACGGCAACGAGCCGTCGCCGCCGTAGGCGAACGACCAACCGCAAACGACCCACATAACCCCAACGATGCCGAGCACGCCGAACACCATCACCATGGTGTTCACGACGTTCTTGCGACGGGAGAGACCTCCATAGAAGAAGGCGAGTCCGGGCGTCATGAGCAGCACCAGCATGGCGCAGACGAGCATGAACCCAGTGGAACCGGTGTCAATCATCGCGATCAACCCCTTTCACAGTTCGCGGGCCCTCGGCGAAAAGAGGTCGGGAGGCGCCGCGCGCCGCACCGCGCGGGCCTCCCCACCCCTTGTCGCCCAAGATGCCCAACGGCAAGGACACCCCGATTGTTCCACGGCACCTGGTGACCTGCGCGCTCAACGATGATTGTTAACCCCCTCAAAAATAAGTGTTAACACTGGCGACCATTCCTTGTTACTGGGCGGAAACAAATGCCCGCGCGTCCCGTCACAGATCGCCGAAGCATTACAATGGCAGCGTTGCCTTTACAAAGAATCGGCGCGATTTGGTCACAAAATCGAGTTCTGGGTTTTTGCAGACCTCAAGACGACATAAGAGCAAGAGGAATATATCGCTAAACGATATACTACACAAAGTCGCAACCGTTAATTGGGTCGTATCGCCCATAAAGAAAACCCAGAACTCGATTTTGTGACCACTTTTTCGAAAAGTTTTGTCACAACGCGGAAGGATGCACTCATGAGCGTTACATTTCGACAGGTCGAGCGCGACGAAGAGGTCGAGGCCCTGGCCCATATGGCCTACCATATTTGGAACGAGTACTGGCCGGCCATCATCGGCCAAGCGCAGACCGACTACATGGTGGAGAAGTTCCAGAGCCTGAATGCCTTCCGCACCGACATTGCCGACAATGGCTACGAGTACTTCTTCATCATGCAGCACGAGGACGAGACGCCCCACGAGCTGGGCGCGGCGACGCACGGCGCCGACATCCACGACCAGGGCGACACCGTAGCCGGCCGCGTCAACGACGACGTGGAATCCGACCGCGACGACGAGTTGGCCCACGACACCGAGGACTTCGCCCGCACGGCCGCCGTCCCCCGCATCGTCGGCTACACCGGAGGGCACGTGGAGACGGACACGAACCGCTTCTTCATCTCGAAGATCTACCTGCTGAAGGAGCACCGCGGCGAGGGCCTGTGCTCGGCCACCATCCGCTTCTACGAGCGCCTCGCCCGCGAGCGCGGTCTGGATGCCCTCTATCTCACAGTGAACAAGCGCAACGAGATGGCCATCCGCGCCTACAAGGCGAAGGGCTTCGAGGTCATCGACGCCGCGGAAACCGACATCGGCGACGGCTACATCATGGACGACTACATCATGGAGAAGAAGCTGCAGTAGCTGGCCCCGCGAGTCAGCCTCCATAGGGGCGACCTCGGTCGCCCCTCCCAATCAGAAAACAAAGTACTGCGGAATTCTCTTGATCCGCAATGCCTATTCGTCGACAAGAAACCGCGCCACATAATCTGCCGGAGCGATTGAGCGCACCTTTGATCGAGCAAACGCCGTAACGTCTCGCGTGACGATGAAATCAACGCGGGCGTTCTCGGCGCAGGCGCGCACTAAACCGTCTTCGAAATCAGGCTCGTCGGAATCTGCAGCCTGACGACAGAGGGCGTAATCGACTGAGCAGATAATGAAATCGTCCATCACAGCCTTGATGTAGGTTCGCGCGTCCTTCTCCCCCATGGCTTTGGAGAGGATGTAGTACAGATCTTTGAGCGACGTGGCGCAAACATATGCGACGACCTCTTCATAGGCCACGGCCTCGGCGATGGCGGCGGCTGCATCGAACCCCTCCGGCCGTGCCAAGGCGAGGTCGAGCATAACGTTGGTATCGAGAAGCACCTTACTACTCATAGCGGCTCGCAACGAGATCGCGAATCTCTTGGTCACTCAGGCGAGCGATGTCGCTACCCTGATGCTTCTTCGCAAGGCTCAGCATCATGGCCACACCGCCTTTTTTCTTCGAGTGCACACGCGTATCGGGGAGCGCCCCCGTCTCGCAAATGTAATCGACGAGGACACCGCTGCAGTATTGCCCAAAGGACAAGCCGTACTCTTGTCGTGCCAGGGCGTCGGCAAGAAGGATCTTCTCGGCATCGGCCCGTCCCGAAAACGTCTTCGTCGCCATAGCAACCTCCATTCGCTAGCCTCACTGTACCTCATCCTAAGGAATTTGTAAACAAGTACACAGAGCAGTGTATCGTATTTGGGACTCTATAGCACGAGGCGCCCGTCCTACCGCACGAAAAGAAGGACGCGCATCCGTGACGGGTGCGCGTCCTTTCTCGAACAGCTGGCATCGCCCCTGGGGAGGGAAGGAACGGGCGAGCCAGACGGATTCGGCTATCGGAGGAGGCCTACGCCCATCCTTCGAGTGCGCCGCCTCCACGGCTCGCGACGATTTGAATCGACTTGTCGACTTGCGCTATTGCTCGACTGCCTACCAGGGAAAGAAGCAGGTGTTTTGGCTGAACGAAGCGCGTTGGCTGTGAGGTTCGATTAACCTAGCGCCTCGCGCACCGTAGCGGCGATGCCTTCGGCATTCAGGCCGAGGTCGGCGAAGAGTTGGGGCACGGGACCCTGGCCGATGAAGCGGTCGGGGATGCCCAGCGTGACGGCAGGCGTCGTGGCACCCTGGCGGGCCAGCACCTCCAGCACGCCCTCGCCGGCGCCTCCCGCGATGACGCCCTCCTCCACCGTGACCACCAAACGGCAGGCCGCCGCCGCAGCGATGGCCTCCGCATCCAGCGGCTTCACCCAGCGCATGTCCACCACGCGGCACTCGATGCCCTCGGCGGACAGCAGCTCGGCGGCGGCGCGGACTTGGCCCACCATGCGACCGAAGGCGAGCAGGGCCACGTCGCCCCCCTCGCGCACCGTGCGGGACTTCCCCACTTCCAGAACTTCCGGCACATCCGGCAACGGCGCACCCTCGGCCTCGCCGCGCGGGTAGCGCAGCGACACGGGGCCCTCCAAAACCAGCGCCGTATGCAGCGCGTGCACGAGCTCCGCCTCGTCGGAGGGCGCGAGCACCCGCATGTTCGGCACCATGCGCGTGTACACCATGTCGAAGACGCCGTGGTGCGTAGGCCCGTCATCGCCCACCAGGCCCGCGCGATCGAAAGCGAACACCACATTCGCCTCCGGCAGGGCCACATCGATGATCATCTGATCCACAGCCCGCTGCATGAAGGTGGAGTACAGCGCCACCACGGGCTTCTTGCCACCCGACGAGAGGCCGGCCGCCATGCCCACCGCCTGCTCCTCGGCGATGCCCACGTCCACAAAGCGCGAGGGGAACTCCGCCGCGAAGGTCTTCAGCCCCGTGCCGCCGGTCATGGCCGCCGTGATGGCCACCACGTCCGCATCGTTGGCCGCCTCGTCGGCGAGCGCCGCACCGAAGACCTCGGTGTAGCTGGGGGCGCGCCCGGGCTTCTTCAACGCGCGGCCCGTGGCAATATCGTAGGGGCCGGTGCCGTGGAACGCCTCGGGATCGCGGCGGGCGGGCTCGTAGCCCTCCCCCTTCCGCGTGACCACGTGCACGAGCGCCGGGCCGTCCATTTCCAGCACGAGCGACAAAACGTCGCGCAGCTCGGCGATGTTGTGGCCGTCGATGGGAGCGGTGCACACGATGCCGAGCGATTCGTAGATCATGGTATGGGGAATCACCATCTGCTTGAGGGATTCCTTCATGTTCTTGCCGAAGCCAAGCAGACCGCGGGCCGCAGGGCCGCCCTGCTCCATGGCCGCCTGCAGGCCCTCGCGCGCCTCGCGGTAGTGGCTGTTGGCGCGGATGTTGCCCAGATGCTTCATGAGGGCGCCCACGTTGCGCGAGATGGACATTTCGTTGTCGTTCAAGATGACGACGAGCGGCAACTGCTCGTTGCCCATGTAGTTCAGCGCCTCGAAGGCCATGCCGCCGGCGAGCGACGCGTCCCCGATGAGGGCCACCACCTTCTCGTCGGTGCCCTTCAACTGCCGCGCCTTTGCGAGGCCCGTGGCGATGGAGAGCGAGTCGGACGCATGACCCGACGGGTGCACGTCGTAGGGGCTCTCCGATGGCTTGGTGAAGCCGGAAAGGCCGCCGTAGGTGCGCAGCGTTTTGAACGCCTCGCGTCGGCCGGTGAGCAGCTTGTGAGCGTAGGCCTGGTGCCCCACGTCGAACACCACGCGGTCGCGCGGCATGTCGAGCAGGCTCTCCAAGGCCACGATGATGTCCACGGCGCCCAAAGACGACGCCACATGTCCCCCGGTGACCGAGGTGGTGGCGACGATCTCCTGGCGGATCTCGCGGGCTAAAATGGCCAGCTCCTCGTTATCGAGCACCTTCAAATCGGCCGGCGAGCTGATAGCATCGAGTATGCGCGGGACATCCATGGGCGGTTTCCTTTAGGCCTCGCGGGGCATGTCGGTTGAACCCGTAGGGGTAGCGCTTGCGCCGCCCTCCTCGACCGTCGTTTCCTCTTCCGTCGCCAGAAACGCGTCCAAGTCCTGCTCGGACAAATCGCACGCGGAAAGGCCCAGCTTCACGGCCTCCTCGTACAGCTTCAAGGCGTCGTCCAGCGAGATGTCCTCGGCGGACACCTCGTCAACGATCTCGGAAAGGCGCTCGTGCACGTCCTCGAAGGTGCGACCCTGCTCGTCGGCCATGGCGCCTACACCCCCACCTGCACGCAAGCAGCGGCGCCCGAGGCGCCCACCAGGGCATCCACCGGGCCGGCGGCGGCAATGTCGGCTCCGACCGCATCAGCCGCGACCGCGCCATCGCCTTCCATAGAACGCGCGATGCGCCCCAGCACACCGTTCACGAAGCGCGGCGAGTCGTCCTCGCCGCCGAAGCCCTTGGCCAGCTCCACCGCCTCGTTGATGGAGACCGACACCGGCACGTCGTCGCAGTGGAACATCTCGAAGACGGCCAAGCGCAGGATGGAACGGTCCACGATGGGCATGCGGGAGAGCGCCCAGTTCTCGGACGCCGCTTCAATACGCTCATCTACCTGGGCCTGGTTCGCCTCCACGCCGTGGATGAGCGCCAGGGCGTAATCGGTCAGCGTCCCCTCCTCGATGCGGCCGAACGCGCCCGCCTCGGCAGCATCGGCCTCATCGGCGGGAGCCTCGCGTGCCACCAGGCACAGCCCGCAGTCGAGCAGCTCGCTGGGCGATTTCCCCGTCAGCTCGCTCGTGTACAGCACCTGCACCGCGCTGATGCGGTCGCGGGTGCGCTCGTGGATTCTCGGAGCCATACCGCGCGCCACCTACGCCTTGAACTGGAGGCCGTCGATGTACACGTCCACCGAGGACACCTCCACGCCGGCCTGGGTGGCCAGCGCCTCGGCGATGGCGCTGCGCAGCTGCGCCGCCAGCTCGGGCAGCACATAGCCGTAGTAGACTTCCACGTGCACCGCCACGGAAAGCTTGCTGTCGTCGCCCATCTTGGTCTCGATGCCGGAGGTGGAGGGCTTGCTCGCCAGCATAGAGCGGATGCCGCTCGTGGCGAAGGAGCCCAGCGAGGCCACACCGTCCACCTCGCTGGCGGCCACGGAGATGATGGTCTCCATGACCCCCGGGGCGATGGAAAGGCCCTCGACGTTCATCTGGTCTGTCATAGTACGTCTCCCATCTGGGTTTCGATAAAGTCGGTTGTCGCGTCACCGGCCAAGAATACCTCGTTATCGAGCACGCGTTTGTGGAATGGGATAGTTGTTGCAATTCCTTCAATAACGAACTCGTCCAAGGCGCGCTTGGCGCGGGCGACGGCCTCGGCGCGATCCTGGCCGTGCACGACCACCTTGGCCACGAGCGAGTCGTAGTAGGGCGAGATGCGGGAACCGGGGCGCAGGTAGGTCTCCACGCGCACGCCGGGGCCCGCCGGGGGCTCGAAGCGCGTGACGGTGCCGGGGCACGGGCGGAAGCCGTGCTCGGGATCCTCGGCGTTGATGCGCAGCTCGATGGCGTGGCCCGAAGGCGAGAACGGGGCGCGGCCCGCGCAGCTCATGGGCTCACCGGCGGCGATGCGCAGCTGCTCCTTGATGATGTCGGTGCCGGTGATCTCCTCGGTGACCGGGTGCTCCACCTGCACGCGGGTGTTCATCTCCATGAAGTAGAACTGGCCGCGCTCGTCCAGCAGAAACTCGATGGTGCCGGCGTTGCGATAGTCCACGGCGCGCACGGCCTTCAGGGCCGCCTTCATCATGTCGCGGCGCAGGTTCTCGGAAAGCGCTGGCGAGGGGGCCTCTTCCAGAAGCTTCTGGTGGCGGCGCTGGATGGAGCAGTCGCGCTCGCAGAGCGCCACGGCGTTGCCATGGTCGTCGGCGAGCACCTGCACCTCCACGTGGCGCGGACGCAGCACGAGCTTTTCCAGGTACACCCCGTCGTTGCCGAAGGCGGCGCCAGCCTCGGTGCGGGCAGCCTTGTACTGGGCCGCGAGGTCGGCCGGATCGTGCACCTCGCGCATGCCCTTGCCGCCGCCGCCGGCCGTGGCCTTGATGAGCACCGGGTAGCCCACCTTCTCGGCGAAGGCCGCAGCCTCTTCCACGGTATCCAGGCAGCCGTCGGAGCCGGGCACCGTGGGCACGCCGCACATCTTCATGGTCTCGCGGGCGGACGACTTGTCGCCCATGCGGTCGATGCACTCCGGGGCGGGGCCGATGAACACGAGGTCGTTGTCGGCGCAGGCGCGGGCGAACTCCGCGTTCTCGGCCAAAAAGCCGTAGCCGGGGTGAATCGCCTCGGCACCGGTGTTCTTCGCCGCGGCAATGATGGAGGCCATGACCAGATAGCTCTTGTTCGACTGGGCAGGACCGATGCAGACGGCCTCGTCGGCGTAGCGCACCGGATAGGTGTCGGCGTCCTCCGTGGAGTACACGGCCACCGTCTTCACGCCCAGCTCGCGGGCGGCGCGCATGATGCGCAGCGCCACCTCGCCGCGGTTGGCAACTAGAATTTTCTCGAACATGCTTGTCTCCTACGCGCCCGGCGTGGGGTCGTGGGGCTCCACGTAGAAGAGCACGGTGCCGTACTCCACCGGCGTGGCGTCGGACAGGCACACCTCGCGCACGGTGCCCATCTCCTCGGCGGCGATCTCATTCATGAGCTTCATGGCCTCCACGATGCACAGCGTCTCGCCGGCGGCCACCTCGTCGCCCACCTTCACGAAGGGCGGCTCGCCCGGGGCCGGGGCCTCGTAGTAGGTGCCCACCATGGGAGCCACCACCGGCTTCCATGTGGCCGGACGATCGCTCGCCGGCTCCTCGGCGGCCGGCGCGGGCACGGCGGCAACGGGAGCCGCCTGGGCCTGCGGAGCGGCGGGCACGGCAGCGGCCGGAGTACCCTGACCCGGCATGCGGACAGCGATGCGCATGCCCTCTTCCTCTACGACGATCTCCCCGACGCCGCTCTCCTCGGCAACGCGAACCAGCTCGCGAATCTGATTGATGTCCACGTAATCGTCCTCCTTGGTGGCGCTGGACTCCTGCTCCAGCATGAAATCGACTTTCTCGGATACCCGGTGCTTGCTCAAATAGGTGCGGGCCTCGTTGGGGAACAGGGCGTACATGAGCACGTCCTCCTCGCTTTGGGCCAAATCGCCAATCTCGGCGGCGCACTCGTCGTAGGTGGTGGTCACCAGCGTGCCGGGGGCGATCTTCGGATCCAAGATCTCGGCATCGCCGGCCACCTTCGCCACGATTTCCTTGTCCATGTTGCCCGGCGCCTTGCCGTAGTAGCCGCACACATAGTCCTTCATCTCCTTGGAGATGACGCTCCAGCGCTTGCCCGTCAGCACGTTGAACACCGCCTGGGTGCCCACGATCTGGGACATCGGCGTCACGAGCGGCGGATAGCCCACCTCGGCGCGCACCTTCGGAATCTCGGCCATCACCTCGGGCAGACGGTGCGCGGCCTTCTGCACCTCCAGCTGGCTGATGAGGTTGCTCATCATGCCGCCGGGCACCTGGTGCGAGTACACCTGCATATGAATGAGCGAGGACACGCCGCGCTTGTAGTGGCCGCGCTTGCGCATCTCCTCCCAGTACTCGGAGATCTCGAACAGCAGATCGAGGTCGAGGTCGGTGTCGTAGCGGCTCTCCTTCAGAGCGGCCACGATCATCTCCACCGCCGGATGCGAGTTGCCGAACGCGAGCGGAGCATGAGCCGTGTCGGCCACGGCCACGCCCGCCTCGGCGGCCTTCAGGATGTTGGCCGGGGCCATGCCGCCGACATAGTGGCAGTGGATGTGCACCGGCAGGCCGATTTCCTCGTTGAACGCCTTCACCATGCGCTCGGCGCGATAGGGCGTGAGCATGCCGGCCATATCCTTGATGGCGATGGTGTCGGCGCCCAGATCCTTCAGCTGCTGGCCGTATTCCAAGTAGGAGTCCAGCGTGTGCACCGGCGAGATCGTGTAGGAGATGGCGCCCTCGAACAGACCGCCGCACTCCTTGATGGCCTCGGCGTTGTCCACGACGTTGCGGATGTCGTTCAGCGCGTCGAACACGCGGAAGACCTCGACGCCGTTGCGATGCGCCGCGTTGATGAAGCGGTGCACGATCTCCTTGGAGTAGTGCTTGTAGCCGACGAGGTTCTGCCCGCGCGAGAGCATGGCGAGCGGCGTGTTGGGCGTGTTCGCCTTGATGGCGCGCAGACGCTCCCAGGGGTTCTCGTCCAAAAAGCGCAGGCAGGAGTCGAACGTCGCCCCGCCCCACGCCTCGATGGCCCAGTAGCCGACGCGGTCCATCTTCGGCAGGATCGGCAGCATGTCGCCGATCTGCATACGGGTGGCCCAGAGGCTCTGCTGACCGTCGCGGATGGTCGTGTCCATGATCTGAAGCCGTGGCATGAACTCACACCTCCTTATACACAGGTTAGTCAAAGATCAAGTTTCGGATTATAGGGGAAGCCTACCACGGCCCTGCGCCGCGCCGTCCGATTTGCCGACAAGAAACATCAACGAAGCGGCGGGAGGGGCGAACGCGGCCGAAGGGTTGCGCAGGGGGCGGCATCGGCAATCCTTAATCCAAGCGCTCCCTTCGCTCAACCACCGCAGTTCAACCACCGCAAGCCTCAAAAACCAGAGACGCCTTCTGCCCGCTTGGCATTTTTCGGAAATAGATGGGAGTTTCGAGCGCCATCGGGAAATAGATGGGAGTCTCGAGCGCCAAAACCGCCTCTCTCGTAAGCAAAACGCTCCGAGAAGTACGCAAAACTCCCAACAACTTCCGATTCTCCCGTCCCGGCTGCGCGAAACTCCCAACAACTTCCGATTCTCGCGATCCTCTTCCGCAATATCCCGGAATCGCCCTCTCGACATCCCCGCCACCTTAAATCCAACCCCTTCGATAATCCGCATCCGAATCAACGATCAGGGCCTTTCCCATCACGAAACAAGAAGGAGTTGTGATAGCTCCTCAGCTGCTTGCGAAGCCGCATGTGCCGATCCAAATGGCCGGCCCCTCTTTTCTTCTTAGGTTTGCCCATTCTCGCTGACAGCTGATCAAGGAGCTCAGCGCATTGGAATACATTGCCGAGCTGAGAGCCCGTCATGGTGACCAGATCATAGCCCGCCAGCAGAAGCGCGTCCTTTCGCCGCGCATCGCGGCTGACCCTATCGTCTGTCCCGTGGAACCTCTTACCGTCATACTCCAAAATCAGGCGCTCTTCGGGCCAGAGAATATCGCACACCGCACGCCGACACCCGCAGGCTCGCTGGATGCTCTCGGAGAAGTCAATGGGCTCGTTCAGGCGACCGCGCCGCAAACCCAAACCACCTTCGCGCGAAGAAATAAACGCCAAGGCTGCAAGCTCGGTTTCCATAGGGGGATGCCGACTTCGCCATAACATGCCGCACGGCACGTCTGGCCAACTGAACGCCATCGTGGTTGCGGGCGCGCGCAACGAAGGCCGACAGGCGGCTCGGCGTCGTCAACGGCGAGCGCACCAAAGACGACGACAGCTCGTCGGAAAGCGGGTAGCAGCCGCACAGTTCGAACCCGAGCGCGACCAGCTCTCCAAACGCAAGCGCCTTGGCCATCTGAAGGAACAAGAGCTCGGGCGAGCTGACGAGAACGCTTGGCGCGACCTTGACGAACGACCCGCGAGGGAAGGCGACCGTTGTTCGATGCTTCTTAACTACCGGCGTGTCTCTGGCTCCCTGCGAACCCTCGACAAGCACGTGCACAGGCGCTGAACAAACGTCAATGCCCGCATCGCGTAAGCAGTCGATAACGTCCTCATCGCGGAAAGCGCATTGACGGAGAGACGGAACGAAAAGGACGGGAAACGAAGGCGTATGCCCAGTCTCGCCTGGCCGCATGTCGTGAAACACCCGCAGCGCGAGCGGGTGAGAAGAAGACCACCAGCGCCAGAACTGAAGAGCCGATATGTAACCGAGGTAAAGCTTCATGGCGCACCACAATAAACGGAATTGTCGCGGAATAAAGCTGGCGGGATCGCCTCGACAAAACCAACATTCATGAGCGTATAAGTCCTGGTCATAGGATAGAAATGCGACTCTATTACGGCTTGCGGAAGACACGCTCTCCATAAGCCCCCATGACAGCCCCGCCGCATAGGAGCGCCTCGCGTTTTCCACCGCATCCGACACGCCAAGTTTTCCACCGCGCTTGCTGAGCCGCGCTTCCATCGCATTCAACAACCGTTTTTCGCTGCGTCCCCTCCCCGCCCAACCTTTCGCTCTCCTTTCGCCTTCATCTCGTCGCCAACCGATCCGGCAGCATGATGCCCTTCCATATTTGCCGCCCCCCTTTCTTTCGACTCTCACCCAAAAACTCCTCCTCCCGCCCCATTACCTTCCATCCCCCTCCTTTATCGCTTCCCTCCTCCCCGCTTTCCTACCCCGCCCCCATCAGGCTAAACGCGAAGTTTACCCCGCTGGGGTAATAGCTTTTCGGGGCGGCGCGGCGCACACTGGGCGCCATCGTTTCTAACACAAGTAAGGAAGGGAGGAAACGATCATGAGCATCGACGAAGAGAAGGGGGCCGCGGGCGGACCGGCTCCCAAGAAGCGTCCCAAGCGCGGGTGGATCGTCGCCGGCGTGGTGGCGGCCATTATCGTGGTGGCCGGCGCCGGGTTCTGGGTGTGGCACGAGCAGCCGAGCTTCTGCAACGCCATCTGCCACAGCCCCATGGACTACTACGTGGAGACCTACGACTCCGGCGACCCGAACCTGGGCGTGACCGTGCACGCGAAGGCCGGCGAGTCGTGCCTCGACTGCCACACCGCCGAGCTGACGACCCAGATCTCGGAGGTGTGCGCCTGGGTGTCCGACAACTACCCCATGACCGAAGACGGCACCATGCTCGCCACCGGCAAGCAGTTCGCCAGCGAGGAGTTCTGCGCGCGAGCCGAGTGCCACGGAGGCAAGTCCTTTGACGAGATCACCGCGGGCCTGTGGGGATTCGCCGGCAACGACGAGAAGTACAACCCGCATTCCAGCCATCAGGACATGGCCTTGGAATGCGGCGACTGCCACAAAGCCCACGAGAACCAGGTGCTCGTCTGCAACGAGTGCCATGATCTGACCCTGCCCGAGGGATGGGAGGCTCCCAATGTCCAGTAACATAACACGTCGCAGCTTCTTCAAGGGCGCGGGCCTTGCGGCCCTGGGCGGCCTGTCCGCTGCGGCCCTCTCCGGCTGCGGGCACGGCTACGCCGCCGCCGAGCCGACCAATCCGAGCACCGGCGACTTCGACGGCCCCTCCTGGTTGGGAGCGCCGCCCGTCATCGACGAGGCCAATATCGCCGAGACCATCGAGACCGAGGTGCTCGTCGTGGGCATGGGCACCGGCGGCATCCCGGCCATGATCTCGGCCGCCGAGAACGGTGCGAAGGTGCTCGGCATCGACCGCCAGGGCACCCCCCATAACGTCCGCGAGGACATCGGCGCCATCGATTCGCGCCTGCAACAGGCCTCCTTCGACGAGTTCCCGGAGTTCCGCATCGAGAAGAAAGAGGCCGTCGAGGACATCGTCCGCTACGCCAACGGCTTTGTGAACTACGACCTGGTGAAGCTGTGGGCCGACGAGTCCGGCGCCATGGTAGACTGGCTCACCGACATCATCCAGCGCGACGGCAAGCTCGTCATGGAATTCGAGGGCGGCGTGGGCGACACCTCCGACCCGGGCCGCGACAAGGCCTTCGCCACCGGCCACAGTCCGCAAAAAACCGATGCCGTGGCCGAGGACGAGGAGTGGGGCTTCGCCGAGTCCATCTTGGCCTACGCCGCCGAGCAGGGCGCCGAGACACGCTGGTACTGCGAGTTCATCAAATGCGAGACCGACGAGTCCGGCCGCGTGACCGGCGTCATCGCCCGCGACGTGCAGGGCGACCGCCACTACCTGCGCATCAACGCCAGCAAGGGCGTCATCCTCTCCACCGGCGGCTACGGCAACAACCTGGAGATGATGGAGGACCGCCAGGCCTGGAACCAGAAGATCCGCATCGCGGCCCCCGGCTCCGGCGGCAACCCCACCGGTTCCGGCATTAAAGCGGCGCTGTGGCTCGGCGCCACTATGGACCCGCTCGGCGCGGCCTGCACCTTCAACCGCGCCTGCGTGAAGCCCGACCAGTACGCCGGCGACGGCGTGCTCGGCCGCTGGTTCTGGTTTGGCGAGCAGCCCTTCCTGAAGCTGAATCTGAAGGGCGAGCGCTTCTGCAACGAGAGCGGCCCCTACGACTACATGCTGCACTCCACCATCATGCAGCCGCACCAGACCTACGTGGACATCTGGGACGCAAACCACGCCGCGCAGGCCGAGGCCTTCGACGAGGTGGGCTGCTGCCGTCTGTTCCCCTTCCCCAACGGGGCGAAGAACAACATCCCCATGCAGGTGGTGGACGGTATGATAGAGAAGCTCATCGAGGACGGTTACGTGCAGAAGGCCGACACCATGGAAGAGCTCGCTGAGAAGCTGAACCTTCCCGTGGAGACCACCGTGGCCTCGTGGAAGCACTACAACGAGATGGCCGCGGCCGGCGAGGACACCGACTACTACAAGGAGAAGCACCGCCTGATGGCCATCGACACGCCGCCCTTCTACGGCGTGCGCACCGGGGCGTGGTTCTTGGCGACGCTCGACGGCGTCACCATCGACACGAACATGCACCCGTGCGACGAAAACGGCGACCCCATCGAGGGCCTGTACCTCACCGGCAACGACTCGGGCGGCTTCTTCTCGGTGAGCTATCCAAACCTGCTGACGGGACTCGCCTGCGGGCGCACCATGACCTTCGGCCGCCGCGCCGGCATGCTGGCGGCAACCGGGCAGGCGTAAGGCGTCCGCGTCTTCAAGGCCCCTTCGCCTTCGCGAGTCGTTTATTCCGCAACCCGCGAAGGCAGTTCGTCAAGCCCTTCCTAAGGGACACCACCCGTCGCGCCTCCCCTCCAGCGACCAGCGGTTATGAGAGCGAGCCCCCTGTCCCGCGCGGACAGGGGGCTTTCGCGTGTAGAATGGAGGGAAGCGGGAAGGAGCGAAAGGGAGCGACATGGAAACGGAATGCACTGCAGAAAAGGCGAGCCCCTTGTGCGGGTTCGTCGCGCTGCTTTTGACGCTCGGCACCACCTCTCTTATGAACGGCTCGCTCTTCCCGCAGTTCGACGCGATCTTCATGTTCGCCCGCGACATCTCCGTCACGTTCTCGGCAGCAACTTTGCTCGGCCTTGGACTTGCGGCCTACCGCGCCCCGCGCCTTCTGCGGGAGCGCGCCATCGTCGCCGTGGCGGTGGCGTGTCTTGTAGGCGGCGGCGCGCTTCTGGCCCTGGGGCTTGGGTTTTCCGCGCCGGCGCCCCTCGTTGCGGGTGCGAGCCTCGCCGCCATCGGCCGATCGGTGGCGACCATATCGGTGGCGCTTTATCTCGCGCGCCTCGAAATGCACGCGACGGCCGTGATCATCGCTGCGGCCTACACCGTTCAGCTGGCGGCGAGCCCCGCGTCATCGCTTCTGCCCCCGTGGGTCGGAACCGCTCTCTTCCTGGCTTTCCCCTTGGCGGCCATCGCGCTTACCGCCCGGGGGGCGCGCCTCTACTTCGCCGTGGCCCACGACCGGCCTTCGCCGAGCGACATCGCCGTCACGCGGCCGGCCTCGTTCCTCGCGCCGTTCTCGGCCCTGTTCGTGTGCTTGTTTTTGTTCCAGGTGGCCTTCGGGTTCGCCCTGCGTTTCGGAGAGGTGGCGGGCACGCCGCGCATGTCGTTTCTCTCGGCCATCCCGCTTGCCCTCGTGGCCCTTTACGTGATTTGCTCGCGCCGGCGCTTTCCCGCCGACGGTCTCGTGCAGCTGTCGGCCCTCGCGGTGATGGCCGGGTTCCTTCTGGCAACCCAGCCCCTGCTCGCCGCCGACAGCGGAGCGGCCGACGTGGCGCTGCTGAACGCCGGCAACGGCCTGTTCATCATGGCCGCCCAGATGGCGCTCATCACCATTGCCACGCGCAATCCGCTCGGGGCCATCACAACGGTAGCCTGGGGCAACGGCGTTTCGGCCTTAGGATCGCTCACAGGAGCCGCCGCGGGCATGCTCGCCAACGGCGCCGCTGCCAGCGTGCCTGCCCTGCGCGTGGCCATCCCCGCGGCGCTGCTGCTGGTCTTCGCCGCCTACGTGACCATCGGGCTGAAGCGCTTCACCTTCGCCGGCGCCATCGACGGCATCGATCCGGTGCTGGTGGGGGCGACGACCACTGGGAAGGGAACCGATGCGGGAGCACAAGCGGTACCGGGCGCCGGAACGGGGTCAGTGCCGGTGCCGATGCCCGCGGCCCGCACCCCCGAGGAGGCCTTTGCCTCCCGCTGCGCGGCCATCGCCGAGGAGTTCTCCCTTACCCCGCGCGAGGCCGAGGTGTTCGCCATGCTCGCCCGCGGCCGCGACCGCGCCTACATCGAGGAGGCGCTCGTCGTGTCCCGCAACACCGTGAAGGCCCACGTGAAGCACGTCTACGCGAAGCTCGGCATCCATTCCCACCAGGAGCTGCTCGATCTAGTGGAAGGTTGAACACTTCCCAGCGGCCACGTTTGCAGCGCGCTGTCAATCGAGAAACTGTTGCCTAATTATGAACAATTTACTTGCCTTTTCCTCGCTTCAACAAAGCCCCGTGTACGGACGATAAAATATGCAAGAAAACAATTGACACGGGAGGCATTGTGGCCATTCGCATCATCGTGGACTCGTCGGCGGACATGGAAGAGGGCTACGCCCGCGCCCACGACATTACCATCATCCCCATGACCATCGCATTCGGCTCCGAACAGTACGCCGAGGGCGTCGACCTTTCGCGCGAGGAGTTCTTCGAGCGCCTCGTAGAAACCGACGAGCTGCCCCGCACGAGCCAGATCCCTCCCATGGTGTTCCAAGACCTCTTCCAAGAGGCCGTCGATGCCAGCGACGAGGTCGTCTGCATCACGCTTTCCAGCCACATCTCCGGCACCTACCAGAGCGCCTGCATCGCCGCGGCGCCGTTTAAGGAGTCGGTCTTCGTGGTCGACAGCGAGAACGCCACCATCGGCGAGCGTATCCTCGCCGAGCGCGCCTGGGCCCTGCGCGATGAAGAGCTTTCCGCCGCCGACATCGCCTACTGCCTCAACCAGGAGAAGAAGGACATCCGGCTCGTGGCCTCCCTGGATACGCTGGAGTACCTGCGCCGCGGCGGCCGCATTTCCGGAGCGGCGGCCCTCGTGGGCGGCATGCTCTCCATCAAGCCCGTGGTGGGCGTCGTCGATGGCGACGTCGTTGTGCTGGGCAAGGCCCGCGGATCGAAGCAGTCGAAGAACATGGTGTTCCAGAAGATCGACGAGGCCGGCGGCATCGACTTCACGCGGCCCATCTGGGTGGCCTACTCGGGCCTGTCCGACGCGACGGCCCGCAAGTACATCGCCGACAGCCTGACGCAGGCGAAAGCCGCCGAGGAAGCAGCCGCCGACGAGTCCGCCGTGCCGGACGACTTGCCCCTCGCGCAGGTCGGCGCCGTCATCGGCACCCATGTGGGCCCGGGCGGCGTCGCTTTCGCCTTCTTTGCCAGAGAATAGACGGAACCAGAAGGGCGCCGTTCGCTCTTCCATGGAACTAGTCCAATCCTCCAGAACAGTTGCATGCCCATTTTTTCCAAGAAATTGCGTTTGTTAGCGTGAAGAGGGGCTATTCGCCTCCGTTTGACTCTGTTTTCAGCTCAAAACGGAGGAATTGCGCCCAAATTCACCGCATCGGAAGGGGCAGCGCTCCGAAAACGAGTCCGTGAATGCTAACAAACGCAATATTTCGGAAAAAACGCGACGGCGTTTTGCCCAAAGCACAAAAAGGGCTCCCCTAAGGGAGCCCTCGAGATCACCGAAGCGGCGCGGAACTTTAAACGCGCTTGATGACGCGGCCGTCGCGGGTGTCGATCTGCAGGACGTCGCCAATCTCGATGAACGTCGGCACCTGCACCTCCTTGCCCGTCTCAAGCGTGGCCGGCTTCAGCGTGTTGGTGGCGGTGTCGCCCTTGAAGCCCGGTTCGGTGTGGGTGACCTCGAGCTCCACGAACATCTGGGGCTCCAGGCTGATGAGCTCGTCGCCGGCGTACAGAAGCGTCGCCTCGTCGTTCTCCTTCAGCCAGTCGGCCGCGGAGCCCACCATATCGGCGGAGACGGGCATCTGCTCGAACGTGCTGTTGTCCATGAACCAGTAATCGGCGCCGTCGTTGTAGAGGTACTGCATCTTCTTGGACTCAAGACGCACGGAATCGAACTTCGTGCCGGCGTTGAAGGTGTAGTCGACCACGCGGCCGGTCTTGATGTCCTTGAGCTTGGTGCGCACGAACGCGCCGCCCTTGCCCGGCTTCACATGCTGGAACTCGACGATGGTGCACATCTTGCCGTTGTTGATGATGCACATGCCGTTCTTGAAATCGGCGGTAGAAATGCTTGCCACGGATGCTTCCTTTCCTGCTCACGCGCTGCGGCAAACCCTCTGGTCGCCCGCCGCGTTTGGTTCAAACTGGTACAGTATAGCCGTCTCGCGCCCTCTTCGCAAAGAAAATATGAGAGGACGCAGGTCGACGAGGACAAGCATCCCTCCATCGACCCCTAATCGCCCCTAATCGACGTAGCTGTTGATGAGGGCGAACAGCTCCTGTTTCTTGTGGATGTCCAGTTTCTGGTAAAGCCGGCGCAGGTGCGTCTTCACCGTGTTGTCGGAAATGAACAGCTCCGTGGCGATGGAGGAGATGGTGTGCCCTCGCGCCACCAGGGCCATCACCTCGATTTCCCGCTGCGACAAGGCGTACTTCCTCCCGATGAGGTCGCACCGGAGGGCCGTCTTATCCTCGTAGTGCGGCTGCTCGGCATCTCCCAGGGCCTCTTCCGCGATCGCGTCGTCCGCATCCAAGTCGATGGCGCCATCCGACGCCGGATCGGTCGCGCCCTCCCGCGTCCGAGCCAGCGACAGGAACTCGATGGGCCGGCTCGTCTCCGAGCGCGAGGGATGAAGCGCCCGTGTTCCGTACAGAACAAGCGCCAGAAAGCACACCGACCCGAGAGCTATAACGGCATACGGGGAGACGTCGAATGCCGTGCCGCAGGGGGCCAAAGCGCCCAGAAGGTACCCCAGACCTTGCGCGGCTACGCAAACGAGCGTCTGGAAGCTCAGGCAGAACACCGGGTCGATGCCGTAGTCGTGCGACACCTGAACGGCGAGGATCTGAACGCTCAGCGACAGAAAGCTGTAAATCATGTACAGAAGCGCGGCCGCAACGACAAGCGGAGTCCCATAGGCGAACGGAAGCGCCCCGAGAGCCACCACGATCAGGGGAAACGCCAGCCGGAACACACCGTCGATGGTGTAGCGCACCGTCCGAAACCGCCACAGCAGCATAAGGGCGATGGGGGCGAACAGCCCCGCGAGCGCGGAACCGTAGTTGACAAACGTCATCGCCGTCGTGTCGATGGAGAGAAACCGCACCACTCCGCCGAGAAAGGCAAAGGCTCCGCAGTACAGCACGCTGCGCCAGAAACTGCCGAGCCCGTGGATATAGCTCACCCGGTTGTCAGCGAAAGAGCACGTCGCCATCGGCGAGGCAAGGTCGATCTGGCGGTTCTGCGCGAGAAGCAATATCCAACTGGCGGCCATAAGGGCCGTTGAAATCGCCAGCGTCACCGCCGCGCCCGTAAAGGATTCGAAGAACGTCCTTGCGAAAAAGCTCACCACCCATGCCAAGAGCAGCGTCATCAAACTGACCTCGATATCGCGCAACGATATAACGTAGAACCACGAGAATACAAGCGCATAGGAGCCCGCAACGGGAATCGCGATGCCGAGCACCCACTGAGCCGTCCCCTCCACCATCGGCAGGCCGGACACGAGCAAGCTCGCAAGGGCGACGCAGGGAACCACGCCCATCCCGAAATGGCGCAGCGACCGCCGCGACAGAGTGCACCACAGCATCGCCACCGCGCTCACCACGACGCCAATTGCAATTCCCACGCCATGGGAACCGTAGAAGGCCCCCGAAGGGACAGAGAGCCAGTCGCTTTTCCACAAGAACAGCGACGAGAGCGACATGGCCGCCGCCATGCCGATCGACGATGAAACGACCTTGCCCACATCGAACAGCTTCACCGATTGCGACCCCCTCTTCAACTGCGAACAAACCGAAGTCTACCAGATCAGGAGGAGAACCGCCGCAAGCGGGGCATCTTTCGCTCCTCTCCAATCTCTCTGCCATCAGGCATTTCTCGGTAATTCACGAAAAAGGTTGACAGCTGAAAACGACTTTTCACCAAAACAGGGTCTCACACAAGCCGCTCTTCCGAGGCCAAACTGGCATCAGACGGCACAGACACCGGAGGGGTGTCGCCTCGAGGAGAAAGGAGACCATTTATGGCACAAGCAACAGAGAGGACCGTCTCGCGGAGGGGGTTCGTCAAGGGCTCTACCCTATCGGCCTTAGCGGCCATGGCCGGAGCAGGGGCCGCAAGCTCCCTCTTCGGCTGCGCACCCCAAACGGCAGAGAAGGGCGAAGACCTCGCGCAAACGGGAACCACCGACGTCGTGGCCAACGACATCCCCGAGGAGGGAGAGGTCATCTGGCAGAGCTGCTGCCACTGCGGCTTCGTCGCCTGCCCCCTGAAGTGCCACGTCGTGGATGGAACCCTGCGCTGGGTCGACAACGACACCGAAGGCGACGACGAGTTCGGTGGCGTCTCGTTCCGTTCCTGCCTGAAGGCGCGCTCTGTGCGGAAGTGGATCAACAGCCCCGATCGCCTCAAGTACCCCATGAAGCGCACCGGCAAGCGCGGTTCAGGCGAGTTCGAGCGCATCAGCTGGGACGAGGCGCTCGACATCATCGCCGAGAAGTACCGTTACACCCTTGACACCTACGGGCCCGAGGCGTTCTTCCTGTGCGCAACGGGAACCCGCAACTACCCCATCCAGCGCCTGTTCAACCTCACCGGCGGACATCTGGGAACCATCAACTCCGAGTCCAACGGACAGATCGCGCAGACCGCCAACTACCTCTTCGGCTTCGACGGCCAGACCTTCGACTGTGCCGGTGGCCTCGGAAGCAACACCTCCGCCATTAAAGATGCCGACTGCGGGCTGTTCTTCGGCTGCGGCTCGGGCGAATCGCGCATGTGCGGAATGGGGGAAGTGTACGAGGTGGCCAAGGCGCGGGAAGCCGGCATCCCCGTCGCCTTCGTCGACTACCGCCTGGGCGAGGGGTCCTCGGGCAACCCCGATGAGTGGTTCCCTATCTACCCCGGCACCGACGGCGCCCTGGCAAGCGCCATCGCCTACGTCATCATCAGCGAGGGCAAGCACGACAAGGCCTTCCTGGACAAATACGTCGTCGGCTTCGACGCCGACACCATGCCCGAATCGGCTCCGGCGAACTCCTCCTACATGGACTACATCATGGGCACCGGCTACGACAATATCCCCAAGACGCCCGAGTGGGCGGCCCCCATCTGCGGCCTTCCCTCCGAGAAGATCACGTACCTGGCGCACTTCATAACCGACCATGAGACCTGCTTCATCACCCAGGGCTTCGGGCCCCAGCGCCGCCACAACGGCGAATGGAACGCCGCCGCCATCGCCGCCCTCCCCGTCATCACCGGCAATATCGGCCGAGCGGGCACCTGCCCGGGGCTCAACGGCAAGGGTATGCAGATGAACTTCGACGGCGGCATGTGGAACTCGGTGCCCATCGGCGAAAACCCCGTCACCAAGAAGATCTCCATCTCCGGGCGCTTCAACGCCATGGACCATCCCCTGGAGATGACCGCACTGACCGACGGCATCCAGGGTGGCGACAAGCTCGAGGTCGGCATCAAGTTCCTCGCTCTTTACGAGGCCGGCTGCTTCGGCAACTCCAGCTCGGATTTGAACTGGGCGGCCACCATCCTCGAGGACGAGAGCAAGTGCGAGTTCATCCTCGGCTGCGACGTCATCATGTCTACCTCCCTGCCCTTCTGCGACATCATCTTGCCCGATCTCATGTACCAGGAACGCATGAACATGGTCTCCACCGTGACCGGCGGCTCCGCGCTCGGCTTCGTCTTCGGCCGCCCCGTGCAAGAGCCGCAGTTCGAATGCCGCCTCTCCTACGACTGGGTCGCCGATCTCGCCGAGCGCCTCGGCCTGCGCGACGAGTTCACCGAAGGCAAGACATGGGAGGAATGGATGGAGACCCGCTACGAGGAGTACAGTCGCCCCTCGGCCCCCAACGGCAACGCCCCGTCCTTCCAGGAGGGCTTGGAGATGGGCTTTTGGCGCGATCCCGTCGAGGCCGTCCCCTTCATCGCGCTCAAAGATTACGTCGAGGACCCGGAAGGACGCCCCCGGACGACTCCCTCGGGCAAGATCGAGCTGTACTCCGAGCGCCTGGCCACCATACGGGACACCTGGACGTTCCACAACGGGGAGCGCGACGTGGTGCGGCCGGTGCCCAGCTATTTCCCCGAGATCGAGGGCGTGGCCGACGTTAACGAGACCTACCCCCTCCTGTTCTCCACCTGGAAGGCGAAAAACCAGTTCCACAGCCGCTACCAGGTGATCGAGGAGCTGCAGCAGGCCTGCCGTCATTGCCTGTGGATCAACCCCATCGACGCCGAGCCGCGCGGCATTGAAAACGGCGACACCCTGCGCGTGTTCAACGACCGGGGCGAGGTGGAGATCATGGCCCGCGTGACGGCGCGCATCATGCCCGGCGTCGTGGGCATGCCCCATGCCCACCGGCGCGAGGTGGTCGACGGCGTGGACATCGGTGCCAACGCCAACACCCTGAGCGGCCACCACTGGTCGCCCATTTCCAAGAACTGCCCGTCGACCGGCTCTACGCTCGTGCAGGTCGAGAAGGCTTAAGGAGGCTTCCCATGACGCAATACGGTTTCTATTTCGACTCTTCGCGCTGCACCGGCTGCAAAACCTGCGAACTCGTCTGCAAGGACTACCACGACCTGGGGCCCGACATCTTGTTCCGCCGCATTTACGACTTCGAGGGTGGCAGCTGGGAGAAAACCCCCGAGGGGGCGTGGAACAAGACGGCTTTCAACTACCATCTGGCCGTCTCCTGCAACCACTGCGACAGCCCCGCCTGCGTGGAAAACTGCCCCACGGGCGCCATGCGGAAAGACGCCGAGACGGGCCTTGTGAACGCCGACCCGGAAGTGTGCATCGGCTGCGGCACCTGCCAGAAGTCATGCCCCTACGACGCGCCGCGCATCGATGCGGAGCTGTCGGTCTCCCGCAAGTGCGACGGCTGCCTGGCCCGCGTGCGCAACGACGAGCAGCCCATGTGCGTCGGCTCCTGCCCGCTGCGCGCTCTGGAGTTCGGCCCCATCGACGAGCTGCGCGAGAAGCACGGCGATCTCTGCCAGGTGCCGCCCCTGCCCGAGCCGACCACGGGCCCCAACCTCGTCATCGGAAGCTGCCAGGCCATCGACTCCGACACCTACAACCTCGACGAGGGCTACCTAGCCAACCCCCTCGAAGTGGAGTAGCCATGAACGCGCCCGCTGAGAACACCGCGCCCTGCGCGCTGGTACTGGGAACGCTCTTCCTTGAGAAGCCCTCTTCTTCGACAGCCAAACTGCTTTTGGAGGGCCTGGCGTCCGCGGATCTTCCGGCCGAGTGGCCCTATGGCGATAAGGCGGCCTTGGAGGAAATCGGCGAGCAGCTCCAGTGCACGGTCGGGGCCGACCCTGCTGACCTCGACCGCGACTACCATCGGCTGTTCGTGGGGCCAGGCAAGCTCGCCGCGCCCCCGTGGGGGTCGGTCTACCTCGACTCGGAGTCGGTGCTGTTCGGCGATTCGTGCGTCGCCCTGCAGCGCTGGATGCGCGCCCGAGGCATCCAGCTGCACGAAGGGGAAAGTCGCGAGCCCGTCGACCACATTGGGCGCATGCTCGTGCTTCTCAGCTGGCTTTCCGACAACCAGCCGGACCAGGTCGGCCCTTTTCTGGACGAGCACTTGATGACCTGGGCACTGCGCTATTTCGAACAGCTTGGGCCAGCGGCCGCCGGCACCCTGTACGAGCCGCTGGGGCGCCTCGCCTTGCTCACTTTGGAGGCCATCGCCCAGTCGCGGTAATCCTAGTCCCTCCCCGTTTCAAGGGCGTCCGACCCTCCCCTTCGTCGGACGCCCTTCTCTTTCTCACGTGAAGTTGGTCCATGCAGTCAGCTTCGCCCTTCGGCAACCTTAGGAGCCCCTATGAATTTCCTCTTTCTCTTGATTATCGCGGCAGTGGCGGCCTACCTCCTCCGAAGCCCTCTCAAGGCTCATCCCTCTCTCTTCTACAGCATTGCCGCGATGCTCGTCCTTCTCTACTTCTTTGGTGCCACCTTCGGCGTTCCCCGCTGGCTGTGGATGCCCCTGGTCGATCTCATTCAAAAGTGCGAGCTTGCCGTCGCCCTCTTCGCAGTCGTCATGCTCATAGGTTGCCTCGGCAAGGAGCAGACTCTCTACCGTCGAATGAAGCCGATCAGGGCCGAGCTGTCCATTATTGCCTGCATTCTCTGCCTCGGGCACATGGCCGTGTACCTTGGCTCCTACCTGCCCAGACTGCTCGGCAATGCGAGCATCAACAGCAATGTTGCCGTCGCCTTCGGCGTGGCCGTCGCACTCTTCGTGCTGCTCGCTCTTCTTGGCGTGACGTCCCTCGGCATCGTGAAGCGGGCCATGAGCAGCCGTCGCTGGACGCGCATCCAGCGATTCGCCTACTTATTCTTCGCTCTGATATTCTGCCATCTTGCGCTCATGCTTCTTCCTGCTGCCCTACACGGAGGCGTTGCCGCCCAAGAATCGCTTTTCGTGTATACGGCGGTGTTCGGAGCCTACGGAATACTGCGTTTGGGCAAAGCTGTTGCGGAGCGCCATGAAGAGACGCAGGAGGACGCGAGCGCAACGCCAGCCATCGCCATAGAAGAAGAGGCGGCCGTCGGAGATGCCGCTTAAAGGCACGAGCAAACTACCCCTTTCGATATGGGCGAAAATTTCGACTTGTTAGATTTCTTGTTTGGCAAAGCAGCTCCGATAAGACCTGCTATTTACGTTATTCGTCAGTTTTGCCCCGCGATACTCGGCGCTTACGATCCCCAAAGTCTAACAAGTCGAATTTTCCGCCCCATCGGGAGCTTATTCTTGCCCGGACACGTCACCCTGTTGGACGATCGGTCGGCAGTGGCGCTTCTTTCGGCCCTGTCGCCTACGCCTCTTCTGTTGCGGGGGCGCCCTGCGGCTCGTCGGCGGAAGGCCTCTCCGTCCCTTTGCGCCGTCTGCGGGCGGCGTCGCGCAGCTTGCCGTAGAGGCCCATGTAGGCGTTCACGATGACGCCGGTGAAGGCGGCGCAGACGAAGGTGCCCTCGCGCACGCCGGCCAAATGACCCACGAACAGGAACGCGCACAGGCACGCCAAGGCCGCGCAGGCGAGATCGAAGCCCACCTTCACGGTGCCGAACCGGGCGCCGGTCTTGCGCACCACGGCCTGCACCACGGCCTCGCCGCAGTTCATGACCGTGCCCGAGACGACCGTCATCACAATGCCCAGCGCGAGAACGACCATGCCGCCGATAAGCCACAGCCACGAGGCGACATAACTCGTCGGCGCAGCGGGGCCGAGCAGTGCCATGAAGGCGTCAATGCACACGCCGAAGAACACCGAGATGGGAATCTGCCACAAGTCCACCAGACGGAACTCCCGACGAAGAAGAGCGATTTGCACCAGCACGAGAAAGCACTGCCACCCCAGCATGAACGTGCCGAAGCTCACCATTGTGAAGCCGATGGAAAGCACGTTGGGCGTGGCGGAGATGGGCGAGTTGCCCAAATCGGCCTTCACGACGATGTCGATGCCAAGCCCCATGACCGCGATGCCCGCCAGCATAAGCGCGATGCGGCCCGTCAGAAACAGGGCGGCGCGCAGCGTCAGCGATCGCTCGGCGAGAGCGGCGGCCGAGCCTTCCGCAGATTTCGTCGAAGGAGGAAGACCGTCTTGAGTGCCTCGGACGCCTTCGGCCGAAGACGCAGTCTTTAAGCCGCCGGCTTGCGGCGAGGGTCTGTCGGACGGATCGGCAGATGCGCCCGAGCGCTCGCGCCCCATGGATTTTCCCTTGGTCCGAATCTCGCTTCCACGATTGATCTTCCGTTCCGTCATCGTCTCCTCACCGTCCTTTCCGGTGTCGCGGCGTGCAAATACCTTTCAGTTATAGCACGGGAAGAGACGCGGTTCGCAGAAAATACGCGAGCACGACTGCGCAAAGGTTAGATGGCGCAAACTCAACCGCTCACCACCGACGAGCGGCAGAACGACGGCGACGCAACGGCGACAAGGCGAAGCCCTAGATGACCACGAGGTCGTGGGTGGAGTTGGTGAACACGTCGAAGCCGTCGGCGGTCACGACGCCGAAATCCTCCAGGCGCATGCCGAACTTGCCCGGCAGGTAGATGCCCGGCTCCACGGTGACGACGTTGCCGGCCACGAGAGGCCGCTCGTTGCGCGGAGCGAGCACCGGCTCCTCGTGGATGTCGATGCCCACGCCGTGGCCGAGGCCGTGGCCCATGCGGCCGCCGAAGCCGGCCGCCGCCAGCACCGCCTCGGCCTGCTCGTGGCCCTCTTTGCCCGTGACGCCGGGTCGAAGCATAGCTTCCACGGACTCGTTGGCCTCCCGCAGCGCGTCCCACGCCGCCCGCATCTCCGGGTCGGGCTCGCCGAGGAAGACCGTGCGGGTCATGTCCGAGCAGTAGCCGTAGGAGCGGGCGCCGAAGTCGAGCACGACGCACTGGCCGGCCTCCAGCATGGTGGTGCCGGGGATGGCGTGCGGGCTCGCGCCGTTGGGCCCGGTGGCCACGATGGAGGGGAACGCCAGGCCCTGGGCACCATGGCGCAGCATGAACTCCTCGAGCTCCAGCTGCACCTGGCGCTCCATCATGCCCGGGCGCATATAGCGAACGATGTGTTCGAAGGCGGCGTCGGTGATGGACTGGGCGCCGCGCATCCGCGCGATCTCGTAGCGATCCTTCACCGCGCGCAGTCCCACCACGACGCCGTCGGTCTCCACGAAAGGCTCCCCGGCATCGGCCTCGGCGAACGCTTTCTGCAAGCAGCGGTACTCGGCGAGCGAGACACCGTCCTCGATGCCCAAAAGCGCATCGGCGGCCCCGGAGGGCCGGCCTCCCCACCGCTTGACGGCAAACTGCGCGTGGGTCTCGCGCTCGGCGCTCACTTCCAAAGGCTTGTGCCGCGCGGCGTTCTCGCAGGCCGTCACGTAGCGCGAGTCGGTATGCAGCCACGCGTGGTCGGGACAGACATACAGAGCATGAGCCGCCTCCTCGTCGAAGACATCGTCGAAGGCGGTGAGCCACTGGACGTTCGACGTGTCGCGCACGAGAAACGCCCCCACGCCCAGCTCGGGAAACGTCTCGCGCAAGCGAGCCAGATGCCGCTCGCAGGCCTTCGGATCATTCAATTCGTCGAATACCGTCATGAATTCCTCCTGGTTCGTCCGGACGCCGGTGCGACGGGGCATCCCGTGCTCAAGCAATGGCTCGCTCGGCGGAACAGTTCACTGGACTGTTCCGTTCGCTGCGCAACCTGCGCGCGGGACGCCCCGTCGCACCGGCGTCCTACCCTATCGGGCTATTCGCTACCTTCGGCCACAGCGTTTTCCAGCAAAATATCCAGTGCGCGCAGGTAGCCCTCTTTGCCGAGGCCCTTCACCTGGGCGATGCAGGCCGGCGCGATCACCGAGGTGCGACGGAACTCCTCGCGCTTGCTGATGTCGGAGATATGGATCTCCACCACCGGCACGTCGATGCATTCTACGGCGTCATGCAGCGCATAGGAGTAGTGCGTGTGGGCCCCGGGGTTGTACACGATGCCGTCGTAGTTGCCATGAGCCGCATGCAGCCGATCGATGAGCGCGCCCTCGTGGTTCGACTGGAAGCAGTCCACCTCGCAGCCATGCTCGGCCCCGTAGGCACGCACCATCTCCTCGATGGCCTCAAGCGTGTCCGACCCGTAAATGGCCGGATCGCGCACCCCCAACATATTCAAGTTCGGCCCGTTCATGAGCAATATCTTCTTCATTTGGAAGCTTCCCACCGGCGCAGATGCTCCAAAATCACGTCGTCAGGCACGGCCACCAGTTCCCAGTCGCCGATGTCACGGGGCAGCACGAAGCGCACCTCGCCGGCACGGGTCTTCTTGTCGCGCTTCATGGCGGCCAGCATCTCATCGGCCGGCTCCGACCAGTCAAGCGCCGGCAGCCCGAGCCCGTCCAAAAGCTCGTCCTGGGCATCCACCAGCTCGGCCGACGTGCCCACCACATCCACGCCGAGGCGCGCCGCGAAGCGCATCCCCTCGGCCACCGCAGCCCCGTGGGAGAACGTCCCATAGCCCGCGAGCGCTTCCACCGCATGCCCCAGGGTGTGCCCGTAGTTCAGGCACTCGCGCACCCCGCGGCTCTCCGTCTTGTCCTCGGCCACAATGTTGGCCTTGAACACCACCGACCGCGCGATGGCCTCGGTGACCACCACCGGATCG
The DNA here is from genome assembly GCF_977113345.1 of Adlercreutzia sp. CNCM I-6216. Classification (NCBI taxonomy): domain Bacteria; kingdom Bacillati; phylum Actinomycetota; class Coriobacteriia; order Eggerthellales; family Eggerthellaceae; genus Adlercreutzia; species Adlercreutzia sp. CNCM I-6216. The sequence goes on along the minus strand of NZ_CDSBIE010000003.1, from coordinate 203,587 downwards.
CGCGTCTCCAGGGCGGCGGCGTGATCCATCATCCAGAAGAAGAACTCGTCGGAATCGATCACCGACGCCTTGGCGATCTCGGCGCAGCCGCAGGCCCATTCGCGGTCGTCCAGCGTGGCGAGCACCGCCGTGGAGGCGCACACGTAGGCCGGCTGCTTGAACGTGCCCACGAGGTTCTTCCCCTCGGGAAGGTTCACGCCGGTCTTGCCGCCGACCGAGGAATCCACCATGGCCAGAAGCGAAGTGGGCACCTGCACAAACGGGATGCCCCGCATGTAGGTAGAAGCGACGAACCCGGCCAAGTCGCCCACGACGCCGCCGCCGAGGGCCACCACGGCGCAGTCGCGCGTGAGCCCAAGCGATGCCATGGCCGACCAGATCTCCCCGGCCACCGCGAGCGACTTCGAGTCCTCCCCCGCGGGCACGACGATATCGCTCACGCGGAAGCCCGCCGCCTTCAGCGACGACTTGGCCTCTTCCAGATACAGCGGCCCCACGTTGGAATCGGTGAGGACGAGCAGGTGCGGCGCCCGTCCCACGCCATCGAGCCGCCGCACCGACTCGCCGAGGCCGGCGAGCACCGTGGCTCCGATACGCACGTCGTAGGGCGCCTCGCCGGGGATGTTGACCACTATCTTTGTTGCGGGCACAGGATTCCCTCCTTTTCCAAAATGCGCTGCACTTCCCGCGCGATGACCGGCACCGATTTGCCAGCGGTGCTCACGCGCACGTCGGCCACCGCCTCGTACAGCGGCAGGCGCTCCTCGCAGCGGGCCCGGGCCGCTTCCAGGTTCTGGAACAAGGGCCGGGTAGACGTATCGCTGATGCGGCTGGCGGCCTCGTCGGCGGTCACTTCCAGATACACCACGAAGCCGGCCTCGCGGAAGACGTCGTGGTTGGCCGGCGTGACCACCACGCCGCCGCCGCAGGAGATGAGCAAAGGGTCAGGCTTAGCGCCCAGCTCGCGCAGCACGTCCGTCTCGATGGCGCGGAATCCCTCCTCGCCGCCCTCGGCGAAGATCTCCTTCACCTTCTTGCCCTCGCGGCGCTCGATGTAGGTATCCATGTCCACCGAGGCCGCGCCGCACGTGCGGGCGAGGCGCCGGGCCACCGACGTCTTGCCGGCGCCCATGAACCCGACGAAAAAGACCGGGCGAGTCAGCTCCATGCGTTCTGCCATCTTAGCGCCCCATGGTGCGCAGCCGCGCCTTGTAGGCCTTGATGTTCGCCTTGATGTCGGCCATGCAGGTGTCGCCGAAGGCCTCCAAGTAGGCGTTCGCCAGCGCGAAGGCCACCTCGCCCTCGGCCACCACGGCCGCCGCCGGCACCGCGCACACGTCCGAGCGCTCTTTCGACGCCTCCTCCACGCAGAGCGTGTCCAGGTTCACCGTTTCCAGCGGCGTCATGAGCGTCGGAATGGGCTTCATGGCCGCCGTGATCACGAGCGGCATGCCCGTGGTCATGCCGCCTTCTAAGCCGCCGGCGTTGTTCGACGTGCGGCGGAACTCGCCGTCGGCGAGCACGATGGGGTCGTGCACCTGCGACCCAGGACGCGCGGCTGCCTGAAAACCGAGGCCGAATTCCACGCCCTTGATGGCAGGGATGGAAAAGAGCGCCGCGCCCAGCCGCGAGGTGAGCCGATCGGCGCCCGTGGCGTAGGTGCCGAGCCCCGGCGCAAGCCCGCAGACTACGATGCGGAAGGTGCCGCCCAAGCTCTCGCCGTCGGACTTCGCGCGGTCGATGGCCTTCTTCATGGCGATGGTCGTCTTCGCGTCCGGGCAGCGCATCTCCGACAGCTCGATGTCGAGCGGCTTGTGCTCGGCGGCGTCGGCCATCGTCTCCTCGGGCATGGCCGCATCTCCCACCGACACCACGTACGACATCACTTCCACGCCGAGCGCCGCCAGAAACTCGCGCGCCACGCCGGCCGCGGCCACCCGGGCCGCCGTCTCCCGGGCGCTCGCGCGCTCCAAGATGTTGCGGCAGTCATCGGTGTTCGTGCGCAGGGCGCCCACCAGGTCGGCATGCCCCGGCCGGGGCGTCACCTCGCGCACCAAGTCGCGCGGCGCCTCGCCGAAGGCGGCCATACGCTCCGTCCAGTTCTCCCAATCGCGGTTGGCCACCTCAAGCGCAATGGGACTGCCGATGGTGCGACCGAAGCGGATGCCGCTCGTGACGCGCACCGTATCCTTCTCGATGACCATGCGGCCGCCGCGCCCGTAGCCGGCCTGGCGGCGGGCCAGATCGGAGTTGATGTGATCGACGGACACGGGCAGGCCGGCCGGCACGCCCGTCACGATGGCCGTAAGATTCGGCCCGTGACTTTCTCCGGCAGTGATGTATTCCATAGACGCAGCTTTCTCGCAGGGCGCGCCGACAGAGGGCGCCCGAGACAGATCGGCACCCATTGTAGCGCACGCAGAGGCACCCGACCGTTTCGGGACGGTAAAGTGCGGGCGGAAGCGGCCCCTGAGCCCTCTTAGAACTCGGCGTTGCCCACCGTGCGCGGGTGCGGGATGACGTCGCGGATATTGCTCACGCCCGTGAGGTACATCACGAGGCGCTCGAACCCGAGCCCGAAGCCCGCGTGCTGGCAGGTGCCGAAACGGCGCAAGTCCAGATACGCCCGGTACTGCTCGGCGTCCATGTCCAGCTCGGCGATGCGCCGCTCGAGCACTTCCAGGCGCTCCTCGCGCTGGGAGCCGCCCACGATTTCCCCGATGCCCGGCACGAGGCAGTCCATGGCGGCCACGGTGCGCCCGTCGTCGTTCAGGCGCATGTAGAAGGCCTTGATGCCGACGGGATAGTCGATCACGAACGTCGGGCGACCGAAGTGCTCCTCGGTGAGGAACCGCTCGTGCTCGGTCTGCAAGTCGATGCCCCATTCAACGGGATACTCGAAGGCGCGCCCGGCCGCTTGCGCCGCGAGCAGGATATCGATGGCCTCGGTGTAGGTGACGCGCGCAAAGTCGGAGGAGGCCACATGGTCCAGGCGCTCGAGAAGCCCCTTGTCGACGAACTTGTTCAACATGGCCAGCTCGTCGGGGCAGCGCTCCATCACGTCGCGGATGACGTACTTGAGCATGCTCTCGGCCAGTTCCATATCGTCCTCAAGGTCGGCGAAGGCAATCTCGGGCTCCACCATCCAGAACTCGGCGGCATGGCGCGCCGTGTTGGAGTTCTCCGCGCGGAAAGTGGGGCCGAACGTGTACACATCCCCGAAGGCCATGGCGAAGTTCTCGGCGTTCAGCTGGCCGGACACGGTGAGCGAGGCGGGCTTGCCGAAGAAGTCGGCGCTCCAATCCACCTCGCCGGCCACAAGCGCGCCGTCCGAGGCCGCGGCAGCCTCCTCGCTCACGAGCGGTACCTGGGCCGGGTCGATGGTGGTCACGCGGAACATCTCGCCGGCCCCTTCGCAGTCGCTCGCCGTGATGATGGGCGTGTGCACGTAGACGAACCCGCGATCTTGGAAGAAGCGGTGGATGGAGGCGGCGGCCACCGAGCGGATGCGGAACACGGCGCGGAACAGGTTCGTGCGCGGCCGCAGATGCTGCTGGGTGCGCAGGAACTCCGGCGTGGCGCGCTTCTTCTGCAGCGGGTAGTCGGGAGCCGAGGCGCCCTCGACGCGAATGCTCTCGGCGGCAAGCTCGAAGGGCTGCGGGGCGTCCGGCGTCAGCTTCAACGCGCCTTCGCACACGAGAGCCGCCGACACGTTCTGGTGCGCAATCTCGTCGTAGTTTTCCAGCGTCGCACGGTCCATGACCACTTGCAAGTCCTTGAAGCAACTGCCGTCGTTCAACGTGACGAAACCGAAGTTCTTCATATCGCGGACTGACTTGACCCAACCGGCAACGGTGACGGTCTTCCCGGCGAAGGCGTCGGCATCGGCGTAGAGCTGGGCGATCTTAGTGCGGTTCATTATGGCGCGACCTTTCGAGCTAGGGTGTTTTCCATTGCCGCTATGATAGCAGGACAGCGCCGCGCCGCCTATGGGGCCAAAGGCATTTCGGCCGCCCACCTGCGCCTCCGAGGCGTCTTAGGCGAGATTAAACCCGGCCGCCTGGGCCATAAGGGCGAACAGCTCGTCCTCGGGGATGTCGAGGGCCGCCTCGCCGGTGATGTCGCGCAGGATGCCCACCGTGACCACGGCCTGGCCGACGAGCATGCCGGCACCGTCGAAAAACCGGCACCCCGCCGCCCGGGCCGCCCGGGCCAGCGCCGTCTCGCCGTGGCCGTACACCACGTCGAACACCGTCTGGTCCGCGCTCAGAAGCGCCGTGTCGAAGGGGGCAGGGTCGCCCGCCTTCATGCCGAGCGGCGTGGCGTCGATGATGATGTCCGCGCCCGCGATGGCCTGCCGCGACGTGGCGTAGCTGCCGAACTTGAAGCCCACCTGCTTGTACACCTCGGAAAAGCTCAGGTGCCCTTCCTTGAAGGCGGGCATGTCCACCACCCGTCCGACCATCGCCCCCAGCTCGTCGGCGTAGGTGCGCATGACGTTGCGGGCCTTGGCCTTGTCACGGCCGATGAGGATCACCTCATCCGGCCCCGCCTGGGCCACGGCGTGCAGGATGGAGAGGGAGGTCGGCCCCGTGCCGCAGACGACGACGGACGTGCCGCGAAAATCGACGCCGGCCCGTTCCAAATAGGCCACGCAGCCCTGGCCGTCGGTGTTGTAGGCGATAAGGGCCCCGTCCTTGTTCACGAGCACGTTGGCCCCGTGGGCGAGCGTGGCCGAGGCGGCCCGCACATCGGCGGCAGCGAAAGCCTCGGGCTTATAGGGCGTGGTGATGTTGATGGAAAGGAAGTCGCGAGCCGCAAGGAACGCCTCGGTCTCGGGCGCCGTCGGCACATCCATGAGACCGTAATGCCAGGGCAGCCCCGCCTTCTCGTAGACGGCGTTGTACATGACCGGCGATTTCGAATGGCTCACCGGGTGCCCCAGCACATACAGCTTCTCGCTCACAGCGATTCCCTTCCCGTTTCGCGCGAGGCCCCTTCGACCCCGCGCTGCGCGCCCTGCCCGAAGCGGCGCGGGGCGCTTCCTTGTCCGCGGCGCGCCGCGGAACGGCTCGCCTCGCATTCCGCGATATTGATTGCCGGCTCCGGCTTGCGATCTCCCAAAATAGCCCGCTCGACGTTGCGCAGCAGCAGCGTGTGGGGCAGATCCTGCTCGACCAACGGCTGCAGCATATAGGCCTTCATGCCCGTCAGATGGGCTCCCAGCACATCGGTCGCCAGCTGATCGCCAACAACGACCGTGTCGGCGGCGGCTCCCCCGATCTTCCGCCGGGCCGCGAGAAACGCCGGCGGCAGCGGCTTTAAGGCCTTGGCCACGATGGGCATCTCCAACTCGCCGGCGAACCGGTACACGTCGGCGTGCCAGTTGTTCGAGAGCAAACAGAAGCTCACCCCGGCCTCCCGCGCCCGACCGAGCCACATCCCCACATCGCGCGGCACGCATCCCGTATCCCGGGCGCGCACGGTATTGTCGATGTCGAGCAGCGCATGAGTCAGGCCGCACCCGAGCAAATCGCGCTCGATATCGATGGCGCTGATGCGCGAGAAATAGCGATCGGGGGTGAGAAGCGCCATGGGTCGCACCTGAAGACCAAAAGGGCGCCCTTAGGCGGCCGCGCCTTCACCGGCGGCAGCATCGCCCGACCCGTCGGCGCCACCAGCGTTGGAATTATCGGCGATGGCCTGCTGATGCTCCTCGTAGGTCTTGCTGAACGCCGCCTGCATGTTGCCGTCGGCATCGGGATAGAAGTAGAAGAACATGTCCTCGGTTTGGGTCGGCTCGCACACGGCGGTGAGGCTCTCGAGGCCCGGCGAGCAGATGGGCGTCGGCGGCAGGCCCGCATTCGCGTAGGTGCTGTAGGGCGTCTCGGCGTGCACCTCCTCGGCCGTGGGCTCGCGGCCCACCTCGTAGGCCGTGGTGGCGTCGGATTCCAGGTAGGGCCGATCGGAGGCGAGGCGGTTGTAGAACACCCCGGCCACATGATCGCGCACCTCCTGGTCGCCGGTGGACTCCTTGGCGACGATGGAGGCCAGGTTCACCGCCTGGTACAGCGTGAGCCCCTGGCTCGCCGGGTAGCTGTTGGCGAAGTCGCCGAAGATGCTGGCGGTCTCCGTGCCGAACTGGTCGAGCATCATGCGCACGACGGCCTCGGCATCCATGTCCTCGGTCACGGCGTAGGTCTTGGGGAACAGGAAGCCCTCCAGCGAGTTCTCGCCGGCGCTTTCCAGAAACGCGTAGTCGGCCGCATAGGCGCTCGCGTTCTCGGAAGCGGCGAGGAAGGCCTCAGCGGTGATGCGGCCGCCCGTGGCGCTCGCCACCAGCTCGGACAGCTCCGCACGGGTGATGTCCTCGGGCACGGCGAGCGTGTCGCCCACCTGAGCGGGGCCGACCATGATGGCGCGCACCAGCTCCTCGGGGGTGCTGCCGCCCTGGAAGGTGTAGGTGCCGGGAATGAGCGCCGAGGCGGCTTCCAGGCGCGTGACCTCGTCGGTGAACTCCCGCGAGCTGCCGATGAGGCGCGCGGCCACGAGCGCGTCGCCGATGGAGGAGGCGGTCTCCCCCTCCGTGATGGTCACCTCCGCCGACTGGCCCGGCGCGAGCAGTTCCACTTGCGAGCCGGCACAACCGCGGAAGGCGAAGAAGCACACGGCGGCGATAACGACGACAGCCACGACGGCCGCGCAGATGAAGGGCGCCGGGGACTTCTTCGGCATGATGGCGCTCGTGTCGTAGGTGCGGAACTCCCGATCCCCCTTGGCGTGCGCCGCCCGGGCAGCGCGGGAGGAATGGGACGAATAGGTGACCTTCTTGCCATGGAGAGCCAAGGTGCGGCCTTTCTCTACGAAACGGCCCGGCGATTAGCCCCGCGAATACCTCAAGCGCGGGCACGCTCGTCGAGCCAAGATTGCAAAAACAGACTTGCGGCTATCATATCAACCTTGCCGCGCATCTCCTTCTCAGTCAGACCCTTTTCACGCAAACTCCGCTTGGCCTCGGCCGAGCTGAGCCGTTCATCTGCGAAAACGTGGGGAATGCCGCAGGCGTCGCTGATGCGCGCGGCCTCCTTGCGAATGCGGGCCGCCTGGGGGCCCTCCTCGCCGGCGAGCGTGCGGGGCAGCCCGCAGACGAGCAGCTCCGGCTCCCAGTCTTCCAGAAGCCGGCGGAAGGGCTTGGCGCAACCGGTCACCTCGGCGGCGGGCATCACGCACACCGGACTTGCCACGCGCTCGCCCGGGTCGCTCACCGCCACCCCCACGCGCACTTCCCCGATATCCAGCGCCATCACGCGCACGGGCTACTTCACCTCCAGCAGTTTCTGGCGCAGCTCGGCTTCCATGCGGCGCATCTCCGCCTCGGCCTCGGCACGCTTGGCGCGGCCCTCGGCCTGGATCTTCATTACCTCATCGAAGGTCTGGATGAGGTTCTCGTTGGTGGCCTTCAACGTCTCGATGTCCACGATGCCGCGCTCGGACTCGCGGGCCACCTCCACGGTGGAAGCTTTCAACTTCTCGGCGTTCTTGCGCAGAAGCTCGTTGGTCATGTCGGTGACGGCGGATTGGGCTTTGAGCGCCGCCTCGTTGTTGGCGAGCCCCAGCGCCAGCAGCATCTGGCTCTTCCACAGAGGAATAGTGTTCACGAGCGTCGTCTGGATCTTCTCGATCATGAGCATCTCGTTGTTCTGCACGAGACGGATCTGCGGCGCCATTTGCATGGCCACGGTGCGGGACAGATCCAGATCCGACAGCTTCTTCTCGAAGCGGTTGCACGCAGCGGCGAGTTTCTGCACCGCCTCGGCGTCCTCGGTGGAACCCGACGCCTGAGCCCTGGCGGACAGCTCGGCCAGCTCGCCCTCGCGCACCTCGGCCAGGCGCTGACGGCCGGCCAGAAGGTACATGGTCAGCTCCTTGAAGTAGGTGAGGTTCAGCTCGTAGAGCTTGTCGAGCGTGGCCGCGTCCTTCATGAGCTGCACCTGATGGCCCTCGAGGGTCTTGGCGATCTTGTCGACGTTGGCCTCGGCGGTGTCGTAACGGGCCTTGAGCGACGTGATCTTGTTCGCCGACTTCTTGAACAGGCCGAAGAAGCCCTTGTCGTCGTCATCAACGTCGAAGTTCTTGAGCTCGGTCACTACCCCGGCGATAAGATCGCCCGCCTCGCCCAAATCCTGGGTGCGCACCTTCGCGAGCGCCGTCTCCGAGAACGACGCCATCTTCTTCTGGGCGCCGGCGCCGAAGGTGAGTACCTGCTGGGAATTGGCGATGTCGATCTGCTGGGCGAAGGCGTCCACCTGGGCCAGCTCTTCGGCGGAAAGCGAGTCGGCGAGGCTGGGCGCGGCGGGCGTGTCCACCTCGACGATGGAGGCCTCGGCCACCTCGCCGTCGCTTACGGGATCGAGCGTGAGCGTCGGGGCGGGAATGTTCGTGAGATCGGTCAGTTCGTTGGTCATAGCATATCCTTTCACGGGCACGGTACGGATGAATCGGAAATTGCGAGGGGGCCTTGCGAGCCTCGCGCTCAAGAGCGTCCGGGGTTAGGCGCTCGAAGCCATTGCTTACGGTTTCACATCGAAGGGGCCTTCCGTGAGTCCCTCTTGGGCGAGCATGGCGTGCAGCACCGAGATGTCGGCGGACACATCGAGGGAGAGGTCTTGGTACGTGTCGTCGAAGAGCTTCTCGAAAGCGCTGTGCAACACTTCCAACGTATGCTCGATCTCGCTGCGCGAGCTGGAGATATTCTCGCCCTGAATAGGTTCCTCCTCTAACCGGTCGTAGGCATCGAGCAGCTTCACCGTGGTGGGAAGGTAGTACGCGGTCAGGCGGTCGAGCCCGGCGATGATGGCCGGCTCTTCCTCGGCGCGGGCGAGAATGCGGCCCACCACGTCCTGAATGGCCGTAATGCGCTCGCTCACCGCGGCGTCGTCGATGGCGGCGTTCAGCTCGTCCATCTGCCGCACGTAGTCGCGGCCGCAGGCGACAAAGGCGCGCTGCTCGGGCGTCAGGCGCTCGGAGATATCCTGCTCGCGGGCCGCCCGCGCCGCCGCCTCAGCTGCCCGGGCCGCCTCGGCCGCCTCGCGCTCGGCGAGCGTCTGGCGCTGGCTCTGCTGGAACTGACGATACTGGTGGTAGGCGTTCTCAGTCACCATGAGGGTGGTGTTCTCGTCGTCGATGCGCCCCTCGGGGAGGTAGCCGCCCTTGATGAGCGTGCGCGAGGCGGCAAGGGCGGCCTTGGGGCTCACCTGCATGCGCGCGGCGAGGTCGTCGAAGCCAACGGCCTCGCGCTGGCCCACCGCCCGCTGGAGAGCCTTCAGTTTCGAGGCACGCCGTAGGTTGCGGATGCCGAAGCCGAGCAACGTGGCGAAACCGGCCGTCAGAATGCCGAGGATCGCCGTCACGGCCACTTCGGGATTCCCGGCCACCGCCGGCGCCAGCGCCGAGACTAAGGCGGGAATGCCGAAAAAGACCATGCCCGCCCCGCCGGCCGCCGCCATGACGACCCCGGAGGCCGTCAGCCCCCACGACGAGCGGAAGCGCTTCTTTGCCTTGGCCAGCGGCGCCCACTGTTGGGCCTGCTGGGCCGCGGAGGTCACCGCCTGTTGAAAACCCTGGGGGACGCCACCTGTCGGCGCGCCCTGGGACGCCCCGTAGCCCGGATGCCCGTAACGCTGCTGCCCGTGGGCTTGCTGAGCCGCCCGGCGCTGCGCCTCTTCCTGGGCCTTGCGCGCCTTCTTCTCGCGCTTGCGCTTCTCCTGCAGCTCCTTATGGGCCTTCAGGTTCTTCTCGGGCGACTGCCCTAGCGCCTCGGCGGCCTCGTTCACCCCTTGGTCGACCATGCGGGCGAACTGCGAGAACGCTTTGTCAACCGACCGGCACATCTTCTGGAAATCCTTGGCCGACATGCCGGGAATGGGACTGCCCGAGGGGCCGGCCGACCAGGAACCAGTCCCCGACGCGCCCGACGCGGGGGCGCTGCCCTGAGGATGTCCATTCGCATTCCCGCTGGCGCCGCTCTGCCAGGCACTCTGTTGCCCTTGAAAATCCTCGGGCACTTCGTAAACATATTCAGGCCCAGGTTGCTGCGGCCCGGGTTGCTGCGGCGCGCCCTGAGGTCTCCCCCAGCTGTCGTACGGCCCTCGACCGCCCGTTCCCGGACTCTGCGGATTCATGGAATAACCCCTAACGCGCCCGCACGGCCATCAAACCGCGCATTCCTCATTTCTGAGTCATCTTACCACGGCACCCCCAAGCCCCCGCCCAACCGCACGGAATGCGCACCACCTTTAATTCTTTCCAAAAGCAACCACGCACGGCAAATCGCCGTATGCTAAGGAAACCTTATCGCAGAGAAAAATCAGTCGGGGCAATGTTTCCGAGCGACGCGGTTATACCGACATTTATACCGACATTTATACCGACATGACCGTCGTTCGGCGAGATTCCCTCAAGCAGCACACAGCCGTATTCCTCGAGACGCAAAAGAGGGGCGAGGCAAACCGCCACACCCCTCTCTTGATCGCTCTTCAGCGCCGCTACAGGATCATGTTGCGGGCGATCTCCAGGGCCTCATCGATGCCGTCGGGGTTCTTGCCGCCGGCCTGGGCCATGGTGGGCTTGCCGCCGCCACCGCCCTGGATGGCCGGGCCCATGGCCTTGATGATGGCCCCGGCGTTGAAGCCCGCCGCTACCGCCTCATCGGTGCCGGCGGCCATGAGCACGGGCTTGCCGTCGTTCACACCGGCCACCACCATGGCGCCGGGCGCGTCCATGCGGCTGCGCACGACATCCCACATGTTGCGCATCTGGCCGCCGTCGCGCACCTCGGTGCGCGCGATGATGACGGGATAGCCCGCCGGAGCCAGCTGCACTTGGGAGAGCAGCGTCGCGAACATGTCGTCGCCGATCATGCTCTTGGCGCGCTTGGCCTTGGTGCGCATCTCCTTCAGGGCCTTCTGGTCGGCCGCCACGCGCTCGGACACGTCGAAGGGCGGCACGCGCAGCGTGGCCGCGGCTTCCTTCAGCTCGGCTTCCACCTTGTTCACGTAGGCGAGCGCGCCGTAGCTCGTCACGGCCTCGATGCGGCGCACGTTGGCGCCCACCGACGACTCGCTCGTGATCTTCAAAAAGCCGATCTCGGCGGTGTTGTTCACATGGCAGCCGCCGCACAGCTCGCGGGAGAGGTCGCCCGCCTCCACCACGCGCACGACCTCGCCGTACTTCTCGCCGAACAAGCCCGTGACCCCGGCGGCGCGGGCCTCTTCCAGCGACGTCTCGTAAATGGTGGTGGGCGTGGCGCTCATGATGTGCTCGTTGGCCTCGCGCTCCACCTCGGCCAGCTGCTCGGGCGTGCACGCCTCGAAGTGGGTGAAGTCGAAGCGCAGGCGGTCGGGGCCCACGTAGGAGCCGGCCTGCTTCACGTGGTCACCGAGCACGCGGCGCAGCGCGGCGTGCAGGATGTGGGTGGCGGTGTGGTTGCGCTCGATGGCGGCGCGGCGGTTCGCGTCCACGCGGGCCACAACGGTATCGCCCTCGGCAAGACCGGCCTCCTCGGCGCGCACCGCGTGCACGAACAGGCCCTTCTCGGGAGCCTTCGTGTCCAGCACGTAAAGGCGTCCCTCGCCGTTCTCGATGACGCCCGTATCCCCCACTTCTCCGCCCATCTCGGCGTAGAAGGGCGTGGCGGCCAGCACCACCTCGCCGGTCTGCCCCGGCGCCAGGGTGCCCACGCGCTCGCCATCGACGACGACGGCCAGCACGCGCGTCTCGGCGGCGGTGGCGTCGTAGCCGATGAACTCCGTGGGGCCGAGCTCGTTCAAAAGATCGCTGTAGATGCCGCCGTAGGTGGACCAGGCGGCCTCGGCGTCCTTTGCGCCGGCGGCGCGGGCACGCTCGCGCTGGGCCTCCATGGCGGCCTCGAAGGCCTCCATGTCCACTTTCACGCCGCGGCCTTCCGCGATCTCCTGGGTCACTTCCACGGGGAAGCCGTAGGTGTCGTGCAGGGTGAAGGCCTCCTCGCCGGAGAGCACGTCGCCCTCAAGCTTGCCGAGGGCCTCCTCCAGGAAGGCCTGCCCCTGGCGCAGCGTGGCGCCGAAGCGGTCCTCCTCGGCCATGATGAGGCCGCGCTCCAGCTCGCGGTTCTCCACGATCTCGGGGTACACATCTCCCATGAGCCGCACGATCTCGTCCACGTACTCGTTGAGGAAGTGCCCCTCGATGCCGATGAGCTGGGCCTTCATGATGGCGCGGCGCAGCAGACGGCGCAGCACGTAGCCGCGGCCCTCGTTGCCCGGCAGGATGCCGTCGGCGATCATGAAGGTGACCGAGCGGGAGTGGTCGGCGATGATGCGCAGGGCCAGGTCGCACTCGGCATCCTCGCCGTAGGTCACGCCGGCCAGACGCTCGCCCACGGCCACCAGGCTGCGCAGCACGTCGGTCTCGTAGTTGGACTGCACGCCCTGCATGATGGCGGCCATGCGCTCGAGCCCCATGCCCGTGTCGATGTTCTTCTTCGGCAACGGCGCCAAGGTGCCGTCCTCCTGGCCGTCGTACTGGGTGAACACGCAGTTCCAGTACTCCAGGAACCGGTCGCAGTCGCAGCCCGGAGCGCAGTCGGGGCTGCCGCAACCGAACTCCGGGCCCTGGTCGTAGTAGATCTCCGAGCAGGGGCCGCAGGGACCGGTGGGGCCGGCGCGCCAGAAGTTGTCGTCCTCGCCAAGGCGCGAGATGTGGTCCTCGGGCACGCCCAGGTTCTTCCAAATCTCGATGGTCTCGTCGTCGTCCTCGAACACCGTGAAGTACAGCCGCTCCGGCGGCAGCCCCAGCACGTTCACGGAGAAGTCGTAGGCCCAGGCGCACATCTCCTCCTTGAAGTACGCGCCGAAGGAGAAGTTGCCGAGCATCTCGAAGAAGCTCAGATGACGTCCCGTGGTGCCGATGATGTCGATGTCGTTGGTGCGCACGCACTTCTGCACGGAGGTGGTGCCGATATAGGGCGCTTCCAGCTGCTTCTGCTGCAGGAAGTAGGGCTTGAACTGCACCATGCCGGCGCTCGTCAGAAGAAGCGACGGGTCGTCGGGAATGAGCGAGGAGGAGGGCACGAGCTTGCAGCCTTTCTCCTGGAAGTAGTTCAGGTACTTCTCGCGAATCTCAGCGGTGGTCATGTAACGCATAGGTGTTCTATCCGTCCTTTACGGTCAACGAAAACAGTTGCAGCAGATTATAGCGCTCCTTGCGCGCTACTTTTTGGAAGACGACGTGTCATCATGGGAATGGCGCGCCGTCACCTTCCCATGGGCCTGCGAGCGCAGCTTCGGCAACTTGCGGCCGAACAGCGTCGCGTCGTCCAGCTTGATGGGCTTCATGGAGCCGGTGGTGACGCCCGGTGACGTGGCGTCCGACAGCGGGTTCACTTCCTCGTTGTCCGACGGCACGCCCTTGAAGAACACGCCGTCCTCGGCCACCAGGTGCCGGCCGGTCTTTTTCTCGAAGTAGTAGACGAACACCGATTTGGCCACGGCCACCAGCGGGATGGAGGCGAGCATGCCCACGAGCGACCCCATAAGACCGCTCATGGCGCCGCCGAGGGCCGAGCCCACCATCAACGCGATAAGGGTGAGAGCCGGGTGGATGTCCACCGAGTTCGCCATGATCTTCGGCGAGACGAAGGTGTAGACGAGCTGCTGGATGACCACGGTCCCGGCCAGGGCGATAAGGGCCACCAGCGGGCTCACGAAGACGGCCGCGATGGCCGCGAGCGCACCTCCCAGCCACGGGCCGATGATGGGGATGATGTTCATCACGCCGGTGATGAGGCCGAGCACGGCCGCGTTGGGCACGCCGACGACCTGGAACAGGATGCCGCAGCCCACGCCGATGACAGCGCACTGCAGAAGCGTTCCCTTGATGTAGCCGCCCATGACGCGGGTGAAGGTGGCGTGGAAGAACTCGGCGTCCTCGGCGTGCTTGGGGCCGATGAGCCGGCGCGTCTCGCGGCCCATGGCCGGCAGCTCCATGAGGATCCAGAAGGCGATGACGAGCGCGAACCCTAAGGCCATAAGGCCGTTGGCCAGCGTCGTGGAGAAGGCCACGATGCCGTTGGCGCTGCCCTGGGCGATGGAGGAGGCCCACGAGGCAGCAGACTTCTGCACCTCGCTGATGACGTTCTTCACCGTTTCGTCCTCGAGCATCGGGGCGTAGCGGGCGTACAGGTCGTTGCCCCAGGCGATGACCGCATCAACATAATGGGGCAGGTTGCTGACCAAGTCGTTGAACTGGGCGTTCAGGCCGAACATAGGCGAGAACAGAAGGAAGCCGATAAGGGCGAGCACGAGCGCCATGATGACATAGGCGATCGTGGTGCCCAAACCGCGGTTGATATGGCGCTTCTCCAGCCCGTTCACAATGCCGCGCAGGCAGAAGACGATGATGACGGTCCAGATGAGAATGGCCACGGGCACCGACAGGATGTTCAGCAGATAGACGGTCGCCGCCAAAAGCAGAATGGCCGCCACCACGGCCCACAGGTCGAAGAAGCGCGTGCGGGCGCGGGCCTGCTTGGTGCGCGAGATGGCATTGGCGGCAGCGGTGGCCGCGGCGGCCGCGCTGCGCGGGTTGTTGACGGAAGCGGGCGCGTCGGCTCCTCCCTGCGATTGAGACGCGTCGGTGCTCATGGGAATCTCCTCGGGTGCAAGCTACTGAACGGTGTAGGGGCTGTTCCCCGCGGAGGCCGGCTTGGCCTGAGCCGCGGCGGCGTTGGGAGAGACGGCCGGCGGGGCAGCGGCTGCGGGGTCGGCAGGGGCCGTCGCGGCCGGCGCGGCCGGCGCGTCGGTGTCGATGTCGGCGTTGGCGTTGGCCACGGCCGCATCGGCGATGGTGCCGGCGGTGCCGGAGAGCTGGTCTTCGAAGTCGTGGGCACGTTCTTGGCTGGCTGCGTTGGCGGCCTTGACAGCGGCGCGGCGGTCTTTGCCCTCGGCGACGACGGCGCGGGCGGCATCCCCCATGGCCGAGACGGCGTCGGCAACGGTCGCCCCGCGCTCGGGCGCGCGGCCGGCCTTCGCGGCGGCGCTGGCGTCGGCAGCGGCTCCCAAGCTCACGGACTCATCGGAGGCGTAGCGCGGCTTGAACTTGCTGCGCAACTTGCCCGTGAGCGAGTTCACCAAATCGATCGGAGCGCTCGTCACGGTATCGACGGCACCGGCGGCCTTCGAGACGGAATCGGTGATCTGGGTCACATCTTCCAGAATCTGGTCGACGCGCATGAGTTCCAAATTCGCCGCGTCCACCGTGAGCGACAGACGCTCCACCAGCGGATCGACGCGGCCCACGGCGGGCTTGGCCTCCTCGGCGATCTCGTTCACGCGGGTAAGCAGCGGGTCGATCTGATCGGTCACCAGGGCATCCACATGGGCGATGAGGGGATCGACCTGGGCGGTGATCTTCTCCACGTTCTTCAGCGTGGGGGTGAGCTCCTTATGGGCGTCGTCGATGGTCGAGCGCGTCGAGCGGATGGTGAGCGCCAATTCCACGACAAACCATACGAGCACCGCGCCGACGAGCACGTAGATGACGGGCAGCGCGATGTCCACGATCCCTGCGAAATCCATGATGAGCCTCCTTATAATTCCGAAGACCTGACTATACCATTACTGGAGTCATTCTAATTAAGTTGCGCAGGGCCTCCACGGAACGCGCCGCTACGGTAGCCATTCCGTAAACGGAAGTTGACATCGTGTCACACGCGAGCGGCATCGCCAGCGGCACCCGTGCTGGGGCGCCCTCGACCGAACGTCGCCCCAGCACGATGCCTGGCTCGCTGCGCGGTGCCCGCAATGCGGCGGACGCAACACGCCGAGCCGCGACTCAACTCCCCTGGCGGTCGCGGGCGGCGGCGTCGGTGCGGTAAGCCTCCCAGCCGCGCTCGCCGGGTTGGTAGAAGCAGCCGCGCTCAAGGCCCTCGGGCAGATAGCGCTGATCGACCCAGCCGGCCGGGTAGCTGTGGGGGTACTTGTACTCGCCGTAGTTTTCCGAGCCGGGGCGATGACGATCGCGCAGGTAGTCGGGCACCTTGCGCACCGGGCCGTTGCGCACTTCGCGCAGCGCCGCATCGATCGCGGCCTCGGCGCTGTTGGACTTCGGCGCCAGCGCCAAGTAAATGGCGGCCTGGGCCAAGTTGATGCGGCACTCCGGGTAGCCGATGACCTCGGCAGCCCGGAAGGCGGCCTCGGCCACGAGCAGGGCCTGGGGGTCGGCGTTCCCGATATCCTCCGAGGCAGCGATGTACATGCGGCGGGCGATGAACTTCGGATCCTCTCCCCCGTCGATCATGCGGGCGAGCCAGTACACGGCGGCATCCGGATCGCTGCCCCGCATGCTCTTGATGAACGCGGAGATGATGTCGTAGTGCATGTCCTTGTTCTTGTCGTAGGGCAGCGCGCGGTGGGGCGTGGCGGCCCGCACCATGGCCTCGGTGATGGAAACGGGGGCCTCCTTCGTGCCCGGCGCCACCATACCAGCGGCCAACTCCAACGTTGTGAGCGCCCCGCGGCCGTCGCCGCCGGCCAGGGTGACGATGGCCGCGGTAGCGGCCTCCTCCAGAGCATAGCAGCCAGCCAGCCCCCGCGCGTCTTCCACAGCGCGACCCACCAGCTCGGCGATCTCGTCGTCGGACAGCGAATGCAGCTCCACGATGCGCGAGCGGGAGATGAGGGCTGAGTTCACTTCGAAAAAAGGGTTCTCCGTGGTGGCGCCCACAAGCACCACAAGGCGATCTTCCACCGCGTGCAGAAGCGCGTCCTGCTGGCTGCGGTTGAAGCGGTGGATCTCATCGACGAACAGGATGGTGCGCAAGCCCCCCATGACGAGACGCTTCTCCGCCGCGTCGATTTCCCGGCGCAAGTCGGACACCGTGCCCCCGATAGCCGACACCTCCACGAAGGTGGCGCGGGTCGATTCAGCGATGACGTGGGCAAGCGACGTCTTGCCCGTGCCCGCCGGCCCGAAGAGGATGACGGAGCTTAACGTGTCGTTCTCGATGGCCGCGCGCAGCCAGCTGCCCTCGCCCACGGCCTCCGTCTGCCCGACCACCTCGTCGAGCGTGCGCGGCCGCATGCGCACCGCGAGCGGAGCCACATCACGCTTCCGATCATTTTCCATAGCAGTAAACAAAGTATCCATAGCCCGTAATGGTACCACGGAGCCCGCCAAAATAATAGAACAAATGTTTTATCAATGCGAAATGCACGACAAAAAGAAGCGGCCCGGCGGAGGGGGCCGCCGGGCCAGAAGGAGGGGGGATGCGACTCTCGCGGAGCCGCTTTCTGCTTTAAAGAGACAAAGCAGGCAAGTGATCGGAGGGGGTTGTCTCACTTACTGACGTCAGTATAACAGCCACCCTTGAATTCCCTATGATGCACCCATGGTGAACTTGTGGATTCATAGGCTCATCGTTAAGTAATTCTTCACATTTTAGAAGAAACCTCATCAGCGGTAATACGACGGCGAGCCTGAGCGACGGCACCGTTGATGGAGCGCCATCAGCACCCTACCCCGCGCCGCCGAATGCCGAATCGTACCTATCCCTGACGACGCGCGAACAGCACGTTGTTCGTCTCGAGCCAGCTCTCCACGGTGCCCGTGTCGAAGCCGTCGGCCGGATCCACCACAAGCGCGTACATTTCCTCCTCGGCAAGCACCGCGTCCAGCGCGTCGGTGAGCTGAATCTCGCCGCCCACCCCCGGCTCCACATCGGCCAGCAGTTCCATCACGCGGGGCGAGAGCAGGTAGCGGCCGAACACCGCCAGATTCGACGGCGCATCCTCTAGCGCCGGCTTTTCCACCAGCGAGTCCACCTTCCACACATTCTCGGCCACCGCCTCCCCGGCGATGACGCCGAAGCGGCTCACCTGGTCGTCGGGCACGGGCATGACCGCGATAACGCTGGCCCCGCCATGGGCGTCGGAAACCGCCTTCATAGCCGGCAGCATCTCATTGCCCGGCACGAGCACATCGCCGAGCAGCACGTAGAACGGCTCGTCGCCCGTCTTCTCTGCCGCGCAGCGCACGGCATGTCCCAGCCCCAGCGCCTCCTCCTGATACACGTAGCTGACCGGCAGGTTGCCGACATATTCCACCGCATCGGCATAGGCGTCCTTGCCGCGCTCGCGCAGAAGCGCCACCAGCTCCGGGTTCGGCGTGAAATGGTCCTCAATGGCCTTCTTCTCGCGGCTGTTGACGATCACGACCTCGTCAGCGCCGGAAGCCAGACCCTCTTCCACCACGTACTGGATAGCCGGGCGGTCCACCACCAGCAGCATTTCTTTGGGCTGGGCCTTGGTGGCCGGCAAAAAGCGGGTACCGAGCCCCGCCGCGGGAATGAGTGCCTTCATCGAGCGCCTTTCTCTTCGTTGTTCGCGTGCCGCCCATGATACTACAGATGGCGCGCGCGTCGCCTCTCTCCTTCGCCGAGTTCGCTATACTGTCCCCCATGAGTAAAATGGACGCACATAGCCTCGACCCCATTCCCGACGAGCAATTCCTGGAGACGCACGACGCCGCCGAGGGCAAACCGGCCGGCGTGCGCTTTTTGGCCTTCAACACCGTCATCGACATCGAGGCCTACGGCGAGACGGCAGCATGTCAGGCGGCCTTCGAAGAGGCCCGGGCGCTCTGCCGCCGCTATGAGCGCCTGTTCAGCCGCACGCTTCCCCACTCCGACATCGCGCGCATCAACAGCGCGCACGGCCAGCCCGTGGCCATCGACCCTTTGACCTACGACCTGCTCGAGAGGGCGCTTTCCTACTGCGCGGAAAGCGAGGGCGCCTTCGACATTACCGTAGGCCCGGCGGTGCGCCTGTGGAATTTTCACGAGGGCACGGTGCCCGATGATGGTGCACTCGCCGAGGCGGTGCGCCACGTCGACTGGCACGCGCTCAGATTGTGGAAGACGCCGGCAGTCACAGCGGCCGAGAGCGACGCCGATGCCGCAACCGAGGCGATGCCCGGGTTCGAGACAGTGCCCGAACCCAAGACCTGCTTCGCGCAGCTGGCCGACCCCGATGCCGCCGTGGACGCCGGCGGCATCGCCAAAGGATGGATCGCCGATGCACTCGTGGCGGCCATGGAGGCCCACGGACTCTCGGGCACCATCGTGAACCTCGGCGGCAACGTGGCCGTGAGCGGCACCAAGCCCACAGGCGACCCCTGGCGCGTGGGCATCCGCGATCCGCGCGACCCCTCCCAGCTCATCGGCGCCGTGCCCCTGGTTGTGGGGTCGGCTGTCACGAGTGGCGTCTACGAGCGCTGTTTCACCGCACCCGACGGCACCTTCTACCACCACATCCTCGATCCGCGCACGGGACGCCCCGTCGAAACCGACGTGGCCGGCGTCACCGTCATCTGCGAGAAATCCATCGACGCGGAGGGCTTCTCTACCACCCTGCTCGCCCTCGGCCTTAAGCGCGGCCTCGCCCTCGCCCGCCGCCGACCCGAGATCGAGCAGGCCTTCTTCATCGACGCCCAGGGCACTATCACTCCGGCACGCGGCTAGACCCCGGAGCCAACTCGACATCGGAAACGATCGCCGCGTTCGCCACTGTAGTGTTCGCCGCCGTAGCGTTCGCCGCTGTCATGCTGCATCTTCCACCTCTGCAATGTGGCGCATATTGACGGTTTTGGTGCAGAGTGGGGTCATCCTCGTCTTCGAGCGACCCGCTTTTCCGCTCATTCACGATGCCGATTGTTGATACTCGTGCATTTCCGACCTGTGCAGCATCTCGGCAATGCCGCTGTTGCACCAAAAACGGCTTTTCTGGCCAAATTATGACTGTTTACCTTGCAGACCTCTGCCGCACGCGCTCTGCGCAGTACAATTATTACAGCAGTGAACTATCTAGCGCTCGCCAACTCGGCAACCGCGACAAGTGAGGATTTCCATGACCGAGACGCGCCCCACCCCCGCCAAAGACAAGTTCAACCTGGACTCCACGTACTTCGTGGCCTTCGAGATGGCCCACGAGACGCTGCGCCAGGGGCTGGCGGCCGCGAGCGAGCTGAACATCACCCAATACCGCGTGCTCACGAAGCTCTTGCAGGCCAACGGGGCCATCAGCCAAGGCGAGCTGGGACGGCTTTTGGGCATGAAGCCCAACGTGGTCACCCAGGCAGTGGACGCGCTGGAATCGCGCGGATACGCCACCCGCGCCGCCGGCGAGTCCGACGGCCGCACGCGCCTTCTGGCCATCACCGAGGCGGGGCGAGCCCACATCGCCACGGTGAACGAGTCCCTCGTCGCGAGCCTGTACGCGAACTTCCCCACGGGCAACCCCACCTACCGCACTATCCTGGAGGCCGCCGTGGCCGCCGGCGCCGCCATCGAGCCGCCGCTCAACGCCGAGGTGGCCGATCGCTTCCCCGCCTCGCGCTCGCTCGTGTCGGTGGAGCTCATCCGTGCGGAAACCGAGCGCACCCTGCGCGAGGCCACGGGCGCGTCATTCAACGAGTGCCGCATCGTGCAGCGCCTCGGCGAAACCGACCGCCCCGAGCGCGTCGGCGCTCTGGCCGAGGCGCTCCGCATGTCGCCGGTGAACGCCGCCCGGGCCATCGAGCGACTCGTGCAGCGCGGCTGGGCCCGGCGGCTGAAATCGCCCGCGGACAAGAAGGCCGTCTACGTGGCCCTCACCGACGAGGGCGTTTACCAGGGATTTCTCATCAGCGCCACCGTGAACGAGCTGGCTGCCACCAAGCTGTGGGTGCGCCTGACTCCCGAGCAGAGGGACGCCATCGAGCGCGTGGGCCATGTGGTGGTGGCCGACCTGAACGCCCAGCGCCAAGCAAAGGAGCAGGCCGCCTACGACCTGCTCCAGGAAATCTAGAAGCTACCCACCCACTCGTTTTCAGCCGATGCAAAAGGCCCCGATGCCAGCGACGATGCCGGCAATCGGGGCCTTCTCCTATCTCGGTCGAGACCGCCATCCCGCACAGGAAACGGTCGGCCGCGCCCTACCCTGCAGCGCCGGCCGCCGCTGGTTCCGCGCTCGCCTTCGGCACCGGGGCGCCCTCCTGCCTGCGAATAAGGGCCGCAGAGCCAAAGAGCAGGATCACGTTCACGACCAGGTCGGCCGCCGCCCATCCGCCGAGCGCCGGCAGGCTCACCGCTGCCACGTTCAGGGCCGAGAAGGTGCCCACCGTAAGCACCATGACCACCGCGCCACAAGCCGCGCAGGCCACGATAAGGCCCACCGCCATGGAATGCCCGGCGCGAGCGCGGGCCACGCAAGCGCATACCACCATCGACGCCGCGCCGAGCAGCGTGCCCAGGAAGGCCGCAAAGGCGATAACGCCCAGCACGATGACGGGCAGCCCCGGCAGCTTCGAGCTCATGGAGCCCACCTGCACGGCCGACAGGATGCCGAGCACCACCACGACCAGGCATACGATGGCCACAAGCGCCGTGGCCCAGCCCCACAGAAACGCAGTCGCAGGTCGCGCCCGCCCGTCGC
This sequence comes from Adlercreutzia sp. CNCM I-6216, assembly GCF_977113345.1. NCBI lineage: Bacteria > Bacillati > Actinomycetota > Coriobacteriia > Eggerthellales > Eggerthellaceae > Adlercreutzia > Adlercreutzia sp. CNCM I-6216. The sequence continues at coordinate 182,081 of NZ_CDSBIE010000003.1, read as the reverse complement.
CGCGAGCCGTGAGCGCCGTGTAGAGCACCGCGCCAGCCGTGGACACAACGAGTGCCAGTCCCGCCGCGAACAGGAAGGCCACGAAGGCCGAGCCCGTGAGGATGGAGCAGATCACATCCAGGATGGGCACGCCCGAAGCCGAGATGTAGTCGAAGGCGAGCACGCCGGTGCCGCCGGCCACGGTAAGCCCGATGCGGGCCAGAATCGCTATCACGAGCGCCATGGCGTACAGCGTGAGAAACGGCCGCGCCATTGCTTTCATATCGTTCATAGTCAGCTCCTTCCGAAGCAATCCCACAGGACGTCCTGCGCCCCGCGCGTTCGAGGACGCGCCCTTAGGCCTCGCCCATCTCGTTTTCCACCGCCGAGGTTCCGCAGAGATACCCGCCGCAGAAGGCGAGCCCCACGTCCCCCATGAGCGAACCCAGGATGGGGTCGCCGATGTAGCTGTTCTCGCCGCAGGCGCCGCCCGCGGTGTGCCAGCCGGCGTACAGACCCGGGATGACGCGCCCGTTCACGCTCATCACCTGCATCTGGTCGTTGATGAGCAGTCCCGCCTTCGTGCCGTACAGGTTGCCGCCGATGCGGCAGCCGTAGAAGGGCGGCGTCGTGATAGCGTGCAGCCACTCGGGCGGCATAGGGTACAGAAAGTCATCCTCGCCGCGCTCGCAGGCGTCGTTCCACTTAGCCACGGCCTCGGTGAGCACGCCCTCGGCGAGGCCCAAATCGCGCTCCAACTCCTCCAGGGTGTCGCGGCGCTTCAGCACGTCGGCGTCGATGGCGTCCTGCACGCCGTGGTGCCAGTCGCGGTAGTGCTCGGGCACCTTCTCGATCTGCTCCAGGTCGGGCGTGAGGAGCTTGCGGCAGTGCTCCTGGGCGAAACCGGCCAGGTGGTCCTCGTAGTTCGCGTCGAAGACGATGTAGGAGCGGTGGCCCGGCGGGGTCATCTGGATGGTGGCGAGGTCGCCCAAGGCGTAGATGGCGTTCGCGCCGTCCTCGGCCACGCGGGAGTCCATGTAGCGCAGCCGGTTGCCGCAGCGGTCGATGGTCAGCCACGGCTGGCGCGAGAGCTGGGTCATACCGTCGTAGAGGAACCGCGCCCAGGTGCCGCCCTCGGCCTGCCAGTCGACCCCGCCGTCGAAGGAGGCGGAGCTGTTGAATCCGGACACATCGGCGCCCACGCCCAGCCCCATGCGGAAGCACTCGCCGCGCTCGCCGGCCGTCAGATAGCTGGACGCGCAGCCCATGGCGGCCGTGGGAATGTACTTGTCCAAGAGCGCCTTGTTGTTGCAGAAGCCGCCCGCCGTGAGGATGACGGCGCGGTCGGCGCGGATGTAGCGCTCGGTCTCGTAGTCCTCGTTCACCACGACGCCCACGATGCGGCCGCCGTCGTCCTGCACGAGGGCCACAGCAGGGCTTTGGAAGTGGAAATCGACGCCGTGGGCATAGCCGTAGTTGTACATGGCGTCGGTGGCGTCCTTCATCTTCAGCACGTGGTGGTCCAGCGTCGAGCGCTTCGGGGCCACGTACACCGGAACCTCGCCCAAACGCCAGTGCACACCGCAGTCGGCCATCCAATCCAGCGATTTGCCACCCTCGCAGGCGAGCCGATAGATGAGCTTCGGGTCGGCCGCGTAGTGGTACTCGTCCATGGCCCAATCGGTCAGCGCCTTGGGATCGAAGGGATAGCTCGGGAAGGCGAACTTCTTCTCCTCCTGGCCCGAGTAGCCGCCTAAGATGCCGCACATGCCGGCCTCCTGGGCGTTGCCGCCGGGAAGCCCCATGGCTTCCACGCAGATGACGTCGGCGCCCAGCTGAACCGCGCGGGCCGCCGCGTTCAGGCCACCGCCGCCGGCGCCCACCACGCAGATGTCGCACTCGTAGTCCCAACGAGCAGGCACGGCCCGGGGAGGGATGGGCGTGGCGTCGTCGGCGGGAAACGAGCTGGCGTTGTGCTCGCGGTAGGTGCCGTCGGCGGCGGTGGCGTTGGTGGCGGCGGAAGGCTCGGCGGCCACGGCCGCGGAGCCGTCGGCGGCCCAGTTGCCGCTGCGGGTCTCGGCGGCCGTGGCCGGCTCGACGGCGGCAAGGCCCAGCATGGCAGCCCCGGCGGCGGCCACGGCCGAGCCGGTCAGGAAGTCGCGACGGGAAAGGGCGCCAACGCCCGTGATGTTCTCGGCCATGGCTAGGCCTCCTTTCCGGTTGGGACGCCGGCCCCGTCGGCGCCGCTCGTTGCGGCGGTATCCTCGCTGCTCTGCGCTGCCGCGCCGCCAGTCGTCTCGGCGCCGGCGGCAATCTCCGCCTGGGCGAGCGCGTCGGCCACGGCCTGCTTCACCCCGGCGGTCGTAATGGTGGCCCCGGCGACAGCGTCGATGTCGGCGCCCTGGGCCGCCTCGATCATCTCGGCGTACAGCCCGTCGCGGATGGCCTCGTAGCCGCCGCGGCTCTGGCTCTCCCCTTCCTGGGTCGTCTCCAAGCAGGTGATACGCCCGTCATCCAGAAGCAGCGTCACCGTGATAGCGCCCTCCATGCCGCGCCCGCGCCCGACATACACCCCGTCGGCGTAGGCACCCTCGGCCCGGGCCGCCCCATCGACCGCCACTTCGGCAGCCCAGGGATCGTCGGTGCGCAGGGCCAGCTGCTCCGCCGAGGCGGCGTCCTTCGACCCGGATCCCTCAAAGGACGCCCCGCAACCGGAAAGCCCCAGGGCCAGGGCGGCCGCGCTGCAGGCGATGGCCGTCGTTGTTCGCTTCATGTTCCCTCCTATCATTCGGCTGTGCGTTCCAATTATTTCTTCGTGAAAGTTTTCTTTTTCTTTCTTCAATGAACTTTATTTGGGGAATCTTAGCAGTATTTTCCCCGCTTATCAATGCTTTATTGACTCTTTTACCAATTCCGTCAATTATTACCAACTTGCAAAATTATGGATATTGACTGAAGAGTTCTTCACAGGTATGGTACTGCACAGCATCTATTTGATGCCCTGCGCAGCCGGTGCGAGTGGGTCAGCGAGGCCTCTTGTGCTCCACCCGCGGCGGGCTTCGCGGCAAGGAAGGCACCGATCCTTAAAGGAGGGATCACCATGTTATTCGATGTGTACGGTCCCAACGCGCTCTACCAATGGCTCGGCCTGGCCATGGTGCTCGTCCTGCTCATCCTGCTGAACGAGTTCGCCCGCCGCACCAAGTTCGGCGGATGCTTCATGTTCTTCGGCGTGTGCGGCGCCATGACCGTCTACTGCCTCGCCGTGGAGATCGGCGCGGCGGCCGGCGCCGAATGGGCGCTTGCCAACCCCACCCACACCGACATGAACAGCTGGTTCCACTATGCCAAGGTGTATGCCGCCACCGCCGGCTGCATCGGCTTCATGATGCTCAAGTACTCCTGGGGCAAGATCGGCCGCTCCCACTGGTTCAAGGCCTTCCCCTTCGTCATCGTGGCCATCAACATCCTCATCGCCGTGGTGAGCGACTTCGAGAGCGCGTTTCGCGCTTGGGGCACCACCTGGGTGTCCACCGAAGGCGTCACGCTCTACGGCGGCTGGCACAACGTGTTCAACGGCATCGCCGGCCTGCTTAATATCGCCTGCATGACCGGTTGGTTCGGCATCTACATCTCCAAGAAGCGCCAGGACATGCTGTGGCCCGATATGACCTGGGTGTTCATCATCGCCTACGATCTGTGGAACTTCTGCTACACCTACAACTGCCTGCCCACCCATTCCTGGTACTGCGGCGTGGCCCTGCTGCTGGCGCCGACCATCGCCGGGCTTCTGTGGAACAAGGGCGGCTGGATCCAGAACCGCGCCTTCACCTTGTCCATGTGGTGCATGTTCTGTCAGATGGTGCCGATGTTCGCCAACGACTCCATCTTCGCGGCGAACTCCGTGAACAACCCCAACGTGAACCTCGCGGTGTCCCTCATCGCGCTCCTCGCGAACGTCGCCGCCCTGGCCTACATCATGTACCGTGCCAAGAAGCTCGGCGTGAACCCCTACAAGCAGGAAGTGTTCGTGGGGACCAAGGACTTCCAGAAGGCCATGGAGCGCCGCGCCGACACCGCCTACCTGCTTGAGACCGAGCCCGCGAGCGCCACAGCCGCCGAGATCGCCGAGATGGTGGCCTACAACGAGCTGCCCGCGACCGGCACCCCTGGCTACGTCTACGTCGCCGTGGAGAAGGACGAGCAGTAGTCATTTGGTTGGCTAAGCTGGCATTCGACTAAGTGGCTGGCCAGGGAAACCAGCCTGGCCGCGGACGCTCGAGCAAGCCCATTTCCCAAAACAAGCTCATCCCGCAGAGGGGGGGATCCGCAACGGCGCGGATCCCCCCTCTTCTTTTTCGCGTGAATCCCCCTCCTTTTCATTTTCGCGAAGTGAATGCCAGTTGGGGGCAGAAATGGTCAATGCCCGATTCGGAAAATGCCAGTTGAGGGTAGAAATGGCCGGATAACCGCGATTTCTCGCGCCGCCTTTCGACCATTTCGACCCCCAACTGGCATCTACGGCGCCCTTTTCGCGAATCACCCACGTCAGGACCTCTTCGCGAACCGCCTACAAATGCCGCAAGTTGACACGGTAGCGGCGCAGGCGCTCCTCACCAATGTCGGAGATGACGACGTCGAGAGCCGCAAGGAGCCCCTCGCGCTGCTCGGGCAACCGACCGTGCAACATCACCGGGTTGGACGCCCCCAGCATGGCGAACTCCACGGGAATATCCAGCTGGGCGACCAGCTCCTTCGCCTCCTCATATTTCTCCACCTCGGTCGCCTCATGCCATCGTCCAGCTTCGATCTCTCGGTACAGCGCCGAGCTACGGTATATGGTGAGCATATTCGCACCGATGAGCCAGGGGTTCGTCCGGTTGCAGACATCCGCCGTCGCCCGCGCCCCCGCCAGACCGCGCCCGGCGCCCGAGATACCCACCAGGTAGAAGAATGCGTAGGAGATCCCCGCAGCATCGAGCCGTGCACACTGTTTCGCGATGTCCTCGGCCCCGTAGCCCTTGTCCATGAACGCAAGGGCCTCCTCGTCACCGGTCTCGATGCCGATGGTGAGGCCGTCGAACCCAGCCGCCGCGAGCTCGGCGAGCTCCTCGTCGGTCTTTGCCGCCACATCGGTCACGCGGGAGAAGCACCCGATGCTCTTGCATTGCGGGAAGTAGGCGCGAACAAGCGACGCGATCTTCCGCAAATGCGGCGCCTTCATCCCGAAGGGGTTTGCTCCCGCAAGAAATATCCGACTCGCGCGGGCGCCGGGCAGCTCGAACAGGTGCTCCTCGGTTTTCCGGAGCGGATCGTGATACCACGTCTGCGCCTCCAGGAGATCCGCCTCGATGTCCTCCAAAGGCGAGGGGCGGAATTTGAATGGCAGGTCCTCGTACAACGTGCAGAACTTGCACCGGTGATGCGTGCAGCCCGCCGTCGCCTCGATGATGAGCGAGTCCGCCTCGTAGGGCGGCCGCCAGATCGTTCCCGTGTAATGCATGGCAATCCTTTCTCTCATATTCGACGTCGCTCCCCATCATGCTAAGATCAGTGCTCAATTTGAAGTACTGTCTTTTTCTGGAGTAGAAGCGAGGAGAGCCCATGGCACAAAGACGGGGCGAGGAGGTGGAGCGCTGCAAGTCCGTCTCCACCATCCAGCGCATGATCGGCGGAAAATGGAAGATCGAGATTCTCTTCTATATCGCCCTTAAAGACGTGCGGCATTTCGGGCAGCTCAGGCGCTGCATCGGGAACATATCCGAGTCCACCCTTTCCAAGCAGCTCAGAGAACTGGTGGCCGACGGCTTCCTCACACGCACCGATTTCGGCGAGGTGCCCCCACGGGTGGAATACGCCCTCACCCCGCAAGGCGAAAGCTTCGTGCCCATCCTCCTCGCTCTGAAGCAATGGGGAGAGAAGGAGCTGGGGCTTTAAATGGGCAATCCGAACTGTCCGAACAGCTGGGTCGGCTCCTCTTTAATACCATCCCTGTTTACAGCTTCTAAAAACTTTTGAGAAGCCTACGCGCCAACTTCTCAAAAATTTTTAGAAGTTTGTATCTGGAGAAAGCCATGGACAACATTGCGGCCCTTACGGCGGAGGCATCACAGAAGACCGCTTGGAAGGATCGGCGTTCTCGCCCCAGACGCAAACACTCCTGGAAGGGATGTTCGACCGCCACCTGACGGAGGGTGGCTTCCCCGGCGTGCAGAATCGCCTCAACGAGGACCGTATCGAGACCGACGCCGGTCCCATCGATGTCGTTCCCGCGTGGAAATGGTTCTTGCGATAGGGGCAGATCGCGCCCAGCGCATGCGGGAGTCCGCGTGAGCCAGAACTGATTCAAGTGGGTCAAGGGGACGGTTCTCTTGACCCACGGGGGCAATCGTCGTGTGCGAGCCCAACGACCGCGGCCGGAAGCAAAAGGCGGCCAACCCTATTGGGCGGCCGCCTTGCGGAGGGCTCGGGTACCGCTGGAAGGAAGGAGGAGGAAGGGCGGCTCCGAGGAAGGTTTCGAGCTTTGCTCTGCCACTATAATACGGGAAAGCCCACCTAGGCGTATCACCTAAACGGGCTATATTGCGCTCAGGCCCGCATGTCCCAACCAGGCGGTTCCAGAGCACTCCCCTACAGAAGACGCCGTTTCTCCCGTGCCAATTCGTGGCTCTCGGGCGCTCCCCGCAACAAGGTCAGATCGACGATCTCGCGGAAGAACGAGGTGGCCGACAGCCCTTCAGGCACTTTCTCGTTCAAAGGGGAGATCGCAAGCCGCCCGTCCTCCTCCCAATCGACGAGCATAAGACAGGTTGCATCGTAGGCATCGTCTTCCACGCGCAGCTTCTGAAGCATGGTAATGGCCTTCGAAAAATTCCGCGGTTCATCGACGATGGAGGAGTTCAAAAGGAAGAAAAAGCCGAGCGTGGCAAGCGGATGACGCCCTTTCAGATTCTTCGCATCGCCATAGGCCTCTTCGAAGCGGTTGGCGAGATTTTTGCCAAATGCCGAGCTCATGGTCTTCGTCGAGATGAGGATTTCAGGACCCGTCATCCAAGAGGATAGCCCCACATCGACCTGCTTGCAATAGGTCGACCCGAGCACGTTGGCGTTGGCGCTGGCAAAGCGAGGAAGGACCTCGCAGCATTTTTCCGCCGTTCGCGCATCCAGTGAGCCGATGAAACGCAGGACCGAAGGATCCAAAACCCGCGGCCGCACGAGCCGAGGCCACACCGATTGCGCATCGAAGCCAGCCGCGCGCAGCTCTTCGGCCACCCACATGTCCAAAGCCTTAGCCAAACTGCCGGATTGGGCGCTGCTCCCATCCCGCACCGCCACCGTGAGAAGCTTCTCCAACAGGGGTATTTCCAGAAGTGGCTCGCCGGCATCGGACCAATAGGGCCGACGCACGCTCGAGGTGCCCTGCGCCTCCCAGTGCTCCACGATGGCGTCTTCGAACTTCTGATAGGAATCCATTACCCCACCTTCTTGAACTTAGCACGCTTCTTCCGGCGCAGGCGCATGAGCGTCGCACTTGATTTCATCTGCACGAAGCTCACCTCCTGCAGGGAAGTCCGAGGAATGAGCACGGCGTCCACCAGCGAGATCGCGCCATCGTAGTCGCGCTTCTCCAGAAGCTTTTCCACATAGGGGGCGACGGTCCGAAGATCGTCGGCGCACGAGGCCACCAACACAGGCGAGGGCACCGCCAGCATGCCGGCCTCGCGCGGCTCCAGCTTCAGCATGCCGCCTCCGTAGGCCCTCCCCGTTATCTCCGCGCCGAACATCGTAGCGGAGTTGAGGGAGGCAATGGGGAGAAGCGAACGCGCCGCCTCGCTTATCTCGGGATGGTAGAACAAGCTGTGGCAGGAATTCAGAACCCGCACCTTCGCGTCATTGGCACAGATGCTGGGACCGTAAGCATTCATATAGGTGACAAACGCATCGGGGACTCCCCCAACAGGCACGCGCCACCAGGGACTCCTCACCCGGCATTTGTAGGCATTCTGCACGCCGAGCTCCTCCCCGTAGGCAATGTAGCGCTGCGCCGCCTCAGAAGGATCAGCGCCAGGGCGAAAGAGATAGACCCCTGCACCCCGTTCCGCGGCGGCTCCTTCGTCCTTTTCCGTATACGCCAAGCGACGCAAGTGCCTCGAGCCCGGCGGGCAAAGGCGCAGCACGTCGTCAGAGGCGAACCCCCATTGCTCGAATTCGCTCTGATTCAGAACGAAGAAGCTGTTGTTGCCCGTCACGGCTCCCAGCGACAGAGTGCCCCATTGGGACAAAGAGACGAATTCGCCCGCGCCCGTAAGCCGGCCCAGCGAGGAAAGCGAGTCACTCGAGGCGAAAAGCCCCGACCAGCGCGCGCCTTCCGAAGGGGGCTGGTAGAGCGCTAGCTTGCCCGACGCAAGATCGGCAATATCGTCGCACTGCTGCCAGGTAATAGACGAGCATGACCCTGCCCTCCAGCCATCGGCCAGAAGAAGGACGACCTCTTCTTGCACCTCGGGAAAAACCGGCTCGTCAAATGTTGCCAGACGCACCGACGAAAACGACGCCATGAGGAAGGACCTCAGAGGGGCCGCGTAGTTCACCGTGAGCAATTCGGCGGGAAGAACCAAGCCGAGGCGTCCTCCGGGCTTCAGGAAGGAAACTGAGTGGAGCACGAAGGGCATCCAGAGGGACGAGAGCGAGCTTACGGCAACGCCGTGGCGCTCAGCGATGGCTCCGATGGCATCTTTCTGATCGGACGACAGCGACTGAAACCGCACATAGGGCGGATTGCCGATCACCACGTCGAAAGATGGATCGGGCGCAAGCCGAAGAAAATCAGAGACGACGATATTCGCGGAGCACCCTAAGGCTCCCAGTCGCCCGACGGCCTTCTCGGCACTGGCCTCGTGCACTTCGCAGCCGACGACGTTACGCTCGGCCACGGCAGATTTGCAGCCCAGCGACCGCAGGCAATCAGAGGCGGCGACAAGAAACTCGGCTTCCCCGCAAGCGGGCTCGAGCACGTGATCGTCCGGAAAGCGAATCGCCCATCGAGCCACGAAGCGCGCTAACTCGGGCGGCGTGAAGAAGGCGCCACGGGCCTTGCGCGTCCCCGGAGCGTCCTCTGCCGCACTCAGTGCCGAACCATAGGCCATGGCCTGTCGCCTCCTTTCCTGCACGGCATCTCATTGACTTGCCATTCTAGCGCAAAGAAAAGACCTCGGTGTACCCGAACAAGGACACCGAGGCCTTCTTCATGCTTTCTGGTTCAGTGAAAGCGCGCTACTTGCTCTTCGCCTGCTTATCGGCAACGGCCTCTTCCAGAAGCGTGAGCTGCGCGGTCGCCTTCTTGGTGCCGCGGAAGATCATGAGCACGTACACGAGCAGGGCCACCCACAGAAGCGCGTAAGCCGCGATGATGTAGGGGGCGGAGGGCAGGATGGTGGAATAGATATCGGCAAGAATGGGATTCATGTTCGACCTTTCTCGTTGGTTGGCGACTCAAGCGGGATCCTTCGACTCGCTTCGCTCGCTCAGGATGACAAGGGCTAACGTTCGTCGTCGACGGTCTCTTTGAGCGCTTCAACGCGCTGGGTAAGGCGCACCTGGTTGAAGCGCGTACGGTACAGCACGAAGCCCACGAGCAGCATGCCGAGCGCGCACAGGCCCACGCACAGGCCCATCTCGGGGCTCATACCGCCCTCGCGCAGCACCACCGGATGGATGGACGAGGGAATGAGCCGCGTGATCATGAAGCAGATGGGCACGTCGATGGTGGCGATGATGGCCACAACCGCGGCGAAGGTGGCGCGGCGCTCGGGCTCGTCCACGGAGCTTCTCAGCACGAAATAGGCGATCACGATGAGCATCAGAATCAGATACGTCGTCAGCCGCGGCTCCCAGCTCCACCACACGCCCCACTCGAAGCGGGTCCACATCTCGCCGGTGATCATGGTGAGCACCACGAACAGCAGCGCGATTTCCAGGCAAATGCGCGAACAGGTGTCGAACCGCTGGTTCTTCGTCATGAGGAACCGCACCGCATAGTAGCACCCGAAGCCGAGGGCAAGGAACGAAGTGATGGCCACGGGCATATGGAAGTAGAAGATCTTTTGGGACAGGAGCATCTTCTGGGACACCATCACGTCCCCGATGAGCTCGGCGCCGTTCACCGCCGCACCGCCCACGGGGGCCACGTAGAAGAACGCCATGAGGAAGCCGACCGTGGACAGCACCGCGCCCGCAATGAGCGCCGGCACCACCAGCTTGTCGGGCCACTGCCCCACCTCAGGCAGCTTCAATTTCTTATCAGTCACTCAGTCCTCCTTTAGTTGACGACAAAGTCATACAGCACCCAGCTGGCCAGAATCATAATCACGTCGTAACCGGCACCGAGCGCCAGCGACGTGAAAAACCCGTCGGCGAACACATCTCCGCCCACGAGCGCGCAGGTAGTGGCCGACACGCAGGCGTACAGAAGCGGGAAGATCACGGGCACGAACAAAAGCGCCAGCATGACGTCCTTGCCGCGCGTGGCCGCCGTGATGGTGGAGAGCATGGTGCCGATACCCGCGATACCGATGCTGCCCACGACGAGCGGCACCACGAGCAGCCAGCCCGTATCGGCCGGCGCCGCGAAACTGGAGAAGAACACCCAGTACAGCGGCACGGCGATCACTTCCACCAACGCCAAAAACACCAAATTCGACGTGGCCTTAGCCAGAAAGATCACGCCTCGGTCGAGCGGGGCTAAAAGCAGGCCCTCCAAACACCCGTTCTCCGTCTCCTTGGAAAACGAGCGGTTCAGACCCAGAAGCGAGGTGAACACCACGAGCGCCCACAGAAGGCCACCGGAAACCTCGAGGAACTCGGATCCCGGGCGGGCGAAGGAGAGCGCCACGCCAAACACCACGATGACGAGGAAGGCGTAGATGCCCATGGACACGATCATGTCCTTGGTGCGGAACTCCGCCTTCAAGTCCTTCGCGAGCAACGTCTTGTACTGCGTCCAGGTGCTGGGAGCTTTGCAGCAGGAGCCACTCATCCCTCCGCGATCAGCCGCGCGGTATTCCGATTCGCGTTCCATCTAGCTCACCCCCATTCCCACCGTCGTGCGGTACAGGTCGGCGAACTCGTCGGGGCTCATCTGGTCCTTCTCTCCGAAATGAACCACGCGGCCGCGAGCGAGCACGAGCACGTGGCTCGCAAGCGCCAGGCCCTTGTCCAAGTCGTGGCTCACCATGACGAACGTGCGACCCTCGCGCACCGAGGCGATCAGCTCGTCGAAAATGTGCATGGCATGGGGGTCGAGCCCCGAGTAGGGCTCGTCGAGCAGCACTACCGACGGGTCGTTCACGAGCGCCCGGGCGATGGAGACGCGCTGGGTCATGCCGCGCGAGAACGTGCGCACCCGATCGAGCCGACGGTGCTTGAGCCCCACGGCGTCCAGAAGCTCTATCACGCGCTTCTGCGGGTCGGCCACGCCGTAGAGCTTCGCGTACAGAAGCAAGTTCTCCTCGGCGGTGAGGTCGGGGTAGAGCATCGGGTTGTGCGAGATGAGCCCGATGGCCTCGCGCACGCGCTCGGGCTCCTCCTTCACGTCGATGCCCGCGAGCGTCACCGTTCCCTCCGTGGGCCGCGACAGCGTGGCGAGCATGCGCAGAAGCGTGGTCTTGCCCGCGCCGTTGGGCCCGAACACCGAGAGGAACGCGCCCTCAGGCAGCGCGAACGACACGTCGTCGACGGCCTTGCGGCCGCCGAACGACTTCGTCAGGTGATCGACGGTAAGCGCCGTTTCCACGGGACTACTCCCCCGCCTTCGCGTCAGCCTCGGCATCAGTCTCGGCCTCGGCCTCTGCCGCCGCGTCCGCATCGGCCGCCGCGTCGCCCTCGGCATCTTCCACAAGCGACACCTCCGCGTCCACCGTCTCCTCGACGATGCCCTTGCAAGCCGCAACGTCGCGCGAGGCCTTATCGCGCTCTTTCGGCTCGGCCTCGGCCAGCTCAGCAGCGGGCACATCGCCCACGGCTGGGCCGCCGCGACGGCGCTCCGCGCGCTTGGCGAACAGCGGGATGAGGCAGCCCACCATGAGCAGAGCGAAGCCCACCCACACGAACGAGATGAGCGGATTCACGCGCACGTCCATGGAGAAATCGCCCTCGTCGTTCACGCCGCGGTACACCACGAACAGATCCTCCAGCGGGAACCCAATGACGCTCGCCTCCAGCTTCTGCTGTTGGGTGGCGCTCACCAGCTGCACGGCCGGGTTCACCGTGCCCACGAACTGGCCGTCCTTCGTCACGTCGAAGGTGAGCGCGTAGCGCACGTTGCCGTTGCCGAGCTCATCGATGGAGTTGCCCGTGTAGGTGAGCTGGAAGTCCTGGATGTCGAAAGTCTCGGAAACCGAATCGCTCTCCTCGTCGTAAGGCAGATACCCCGTGATCTCGGTCACGTACATGGACGAGCCGATAAGGCCCACCAAAATGATGCCCATGGCAGCGTGGGCCACCGAGCCGCCGAACAGGGCCAGGCGGCGGCGCAGCTTGGCGCCATCGACCCGTTTGAGCGAGCGGACGGCCATGAACAGCGTGTTGAAGAACAGAAGGCTCGCCACGGCGAAGCCCACCACGGCCAGACCGTTGTAGTAGATGGGGTTGCCCTGCTCGAGCAGGCCCGAGGCCTGGGTGCCGCCCATGTCGATCATGGCCTGGTAGCTGGGCAGAAGGTACGTGGCGAAATAGATCATGAGCACGACGAACAGCACAAGCGCGCACAGCGCCGGCACGCGGGCACTCCGCCAGAACGCCTTCTTGTCGGTGCGGCGCCAGCCCAGAAGCGGGCAGATGGCGAGCACGGCCAGATAGGCGATGCCCAAGGGCCGGGCGATGGCATTGTAGGTGCCGGCCGACAGCGACTGGCCGCCGAAGGGCAGCCAGCTCGGCAGGGCCGAGGACACCGTCATATAGGCCAGAAGCACCGCAAACACGATCATGATAAGGTTATTCACGTAGTAGGCCGCTTCCTTCGACATCATCGACTCGATGTCGTCATCGGCCGCATCCGTCGCGCCGAAGCTCTTGCGGCGCACGATAAGGCCCACGATACCGGCCAGAAGCGAGCAGATGATGAGCGCGCCGAACATGACGAGCGAAACCGGGTCGCCCTCGAAGGCGTGCACCGACTGCACCAGGCCCGAACGGGTGATGAAGGTGCCCAGCACCACGAAGCAGAACGTCAGGCAGGCGCAGAACACGCTCCAGCGCTTGAAGGCGCCGCGCTGGCGGTACACCGTGAACGAGTGGATGAGCGCCACGCCCACGAGCCACGGGAGCAAACTGGCGTTCTCCACCGGATCCCAGCCCCAGTAGCCGCCCCAGCCGAGCACCACGTAGGCCCACACGGCGCCCAGCCCAATGCCTACGCCCAAAAGCAGCCACGAGAACATGAGGTAGGGCGTCGAGCGGTTCACCCATTCCGTGGAATCGTCGTTGACGATGAGCGCCGAGATGGCGTAGGCGAACGGAATGGTGAGGCCCGCGTAGCCGATGAACAGCGTCGGCGGATGAATCGCCATGGCCCAATGCTCCAGAAGCGCGTTCATGGAGCGGGCCGACGCCATGGCCGACAGCGTGCCGTCGCCGGTGAAATAGCGCGCGTCGGTCGCGATGAAGGGCATGTTGCCCTCGGAGAACAGGAGCACCGACACGAAGGCCGTCAGCACGAGCGAGGAAATGGCAAGCGCGCCGTTGTCGAGCGGGCGGATGTTCTTGCGCGTGGCGAACACGAGCACGGCGTTGAACACGGCGATGAGCCACGCCCAGAACAGAAGCGAGCCCTGACGCCCCGCCCAAAGGCCGGCGAGCTTGTACAGCCACGCCTCAGGAGCCGTCGAGGTGGAGCGGTTGTCCAGCACGTATTGGATGGTGTTGTCGCCCGAGAAGAAGCACCACACGAGCACAGCACAGCACACCGTGAGCGCCGCGGCCACGAGAACCGCGGCCACTCTTCCGCCCCAGGCGAAGGTCTCCGAGCGTTCGAAGGAGCGCTTCTTGTAAAGGATGTGGGCCACGCCCAGGCAAAGCACCGAGATGACGCAGCCGGCAAAGGCCACCAGCAGGCCGAGAAGTCCGATCATCGACATGGGCTAACCCTCCAGCGCGACATCGGTGGCGGCGAACTTGCCGTCATCGCCGAGCGAGCCGGTGAGCACCACCGTAGAGCCCTCGGCCACCTCGTCGGACAGGGCGCCCTCGAACACGACTGGCACCGAATCGCCCGCCTCGGTGTCCACCAAAATGAAGCGGTCGCCCTGGCCCGCGGCCTTCAGCGACCCGGCCCCCACGGAGCCGGCCACCTTCACAACCTTGCCGTAGACGCTCTCGCCATAGCCCAGCAGCTGCTCCACGGTAAGGGCGCTGTCGGCGTTCTCGTACTTCGACGGGCACTTCGTCACCAGCTCGGAGCACTCCAGCACGCCCGCATCGTTGATCTTGCCCGTGCAAATAGCGGTCACGTCGTTGCCGAACGTGGACGAGGCAGCGCCGTCGTAGCGCACCTCCAGCTGCGTGGCGGGGTCGCCCTCCGGGTCGTAAATCTTGAAGGTGAGCACGTCATTGCTCGTGGAGAAGGAATCCTGCACCACGTTGCCCGACACCTGCACCTTCTGGCCCGCCTGGGGATTCTCGGCGGCCTCGGCGATGCTCATGGTCGTGGCGGCGGTGTTGCCCCCCACGAATGCGAGCACCAAGATAAGCACGATGACGATGACGCCGGAGACGGCGATCATCCTCTTCTTCATCTTCGCGTTCATAGTCCTCCTGTTTCTAAGGTACCAAAGCGGTGTGGACCTGCCTCCCCGAAGGCCCGAAAAATTACCAACGGCCAGTATCGCCCAAGCCACGCAGAACCGCGCCTCAAATTCCACCGAAACCAGCAGATCAGCGCAATCGCCATAGTTTCGCAATAAGAAGGAGTTTGCTTAGAAAAGACCGGCGTAGACGAAGGCGCGCACCGCGGGTGGGTGCGCGCCTTCGGGGAGGGTGCCGGCAGGGCGGTCCGGCACGATTATCGAGCGGTGCGCCCCGTCGCCGCAGGGGCGAGGGAGCGCGACGCGCCTTCTAGTAGGTCATGTTCAGCAGGGCGTAGCCGGCCTTCAGCTCGTCCTCGCACTTGTCGAGGTTCTCCTGGGCAAGGCCCGGGTTGTGGGCGCCCTCGGAGTTCTCCACCATCACGTAGTCCCAGTAGAACTGCGCATGGCGGTGAATCTGGCGGGCCTGCTCCAGGGTGGCCTCATCCAGGGAGTCCTTCTGCTCGGCCAGGGTCTTGATGTAGGCGTCCAGCTTGGCCGCCAGCTCGTGCTCGCGGTCGGTGGTCTCCTTCTGCCACTGGACGATCTGCCCGGGCAGGTCGGCGTGGCAGCCCTCGCACTTCTCCATGATGGCCGGATCCTCGGTGGGGTTCACCAGGTTGTGAGAGCTGTACTCGGTGCCATCCTCGGCCTTGGCGGGGGCCATGTGGCAGTCGGCGCAGGTGTAGCCCTGCTTGGCCATGGAGGACTGCGCGCCTCCGTAGATGGTCTCGAACTCGGGATGCTGGGCCTTGAGCATGGGCGCGCCAGTCTCGGTGTGCTCCCAATCCTTGAAGCCCATCTCGTCGTAGTAGGCGAGGATGGCCTCGGCGGTCATGCCCTCGAGCCCCGTGTAGGGATTCGTGGTGGCCTTGGTCTCGGGGGCGAAGTAGTACTCGTTGTGGCACTGGCCGCACACCTGGGAATCGGTGGAGACCTTATCCACATCGGAACCCATGGAATTCACGAAGAACTTCTGGGTGACCGTGGTCTTCGTCGGGTCGTTCTCATGGCAGTTGTAGCAGCTGATGGGCTCGGTCATCTGCATGAGCACCTCGGCGAAGGGCTTCTGGTAGGCCGAATCGCCCTCGGAGTTCACCATGGCGGTGTACTGGGGCGTCTTGCAGGTGATGCAGTTGGCCAGCGTGTTCTCGTTCACGCGGGGCGTCTCGGCCACGGACTGCAGGCTGTAGGGATGCCCCGCCGCCTCGTCGTAGCCCTTGGCGAAGCCGTAGCCGGCGTACATGGTCACCAACTCCGGGTACTCGGTCAGGTAGTCCTGCTTGCCCTGGGGGCTGTTGGACTCGTTGGCCATATAGGTTTGGTACTCGTTGGGGTAGATGTCCTTCCAAGATTCCGCCACCACGACGCCGAAGGAATCGGGCTCGGGGGTCTCGGCGGGAGCCGCGGCCGCGGGGGCATCGCTTTCTCCCCCGGACGGTGCCGCCGCCGGTTCCTGGGCGGCCGGCGCGCAGGCGGCCAGCGCCGCGACGAGCGCCACGGTACCTGCCGCGACGGCCGCCGTCTTGAACGTCGATCGTTTCATGGTCCCTCCTTTTGATCGCTTGTCTCACGGGCGGCCGCGCCCTGGACGGCCGCAACGATAGCCCAAGCTTACGCCGTGAATCCCGCCACCGAAAAGGGACAGTTTCGCTCATATTCATGGGGACAGCAACAGCAGAGGAAGGGGACGGTTACACCTTGCTTACATTTCTTCTCGGGAAGGGACGTCCGGCGAGCCGATTCCCCCGGCTGCAACCGTCACTGCGACATCAACGTCTTTGCGACTTCCCGCCGATCCGCTTTCGGTACCCTTTTGGGAACGGCGGGGGCGCCCAAAGCGGAAGCGCAGGGCGGAAGTAGGACACACGTCAACGCAGGCGCCACAGGCCATGCAGTCGCCGGCGCGCACGATCGTATCCTCCCCCACCAGCGCCGGCGCGAGGATCTCGGGATCGGCGAGGCAAACGTGGGTGCACTTGTCGCAGTGGATGCAGGCGTCGTGATCAATGGCGACGTTCACCTGCCCCGCGCGCCCGAGCACTTGGAAGGTGCCGCCCAAGGGGCACAGCGCCCGGCACCACAGACGGCGGCTGACGAGCAGCTCAGCGATAATGATGGCCAAAAGCGTGCCCGCCCCGGCGAAGCCGCCGAACACGAGGCCCTTGTTCACCGCGCCGATGGGCGAAATCAGCTCGAAAATCGGGAAGCCCACGAGGGCCGACAGCAGCACCACTGCCGCCGCCACGCCGATCTTCGCGCGCCGCGGCACCGTGCGCTCGGGCACTTCAATGCCGAGCCGTCGACGAGCCGCATCCACGCCCTCGCCGACGAGGTTCACCGGGCACACCCAGCCGCAAAAGGCGCGCCCGCGCACGAGCCCGTAGACCACAACGATAAGCAGAGCGCCCGTAAGCGCCGATGCCGCCAGCAAGCCGCGCGACGCCGCCATCGCTTCCACGGCGCCCAACGGGTCGAACAACGGCACGCCGGCAACGCTCGAGGAGGACAGGCTGCCGAAGAACACGCCTTCAGCCGGCGTCGTCACTTCCCCGTCGCCGCCCGCGAACAGCCCCGCCAGCCCCCATCCGGCCAGCAGCGGCGGCAAGCAGAACAGCACCAGCATGCAACCCTGCACCACCCGCCGCACAACCGTTATCTTTCCCATAGACCGAGTCACAGGTCATTCCTCCCAACCAAGGCAATGATCAAAGGAGATACGGGGTGCCTTGACCGAGCGAGTTCCGCAGCGAACGAAACAGCCCAGTGGGCTGTTTCGCCGAGCGAGGACTGTCTGAGCGAATCAAGGTACCCCGCAGCTCCGCTTTTGGGCGACTTTCTACCCGAGTGTCTCATCCTCAAAGTTGACGTACACGAGATTCACGTTCAGCACCCCTGGAATCTGAATGAACCGGCTCGAAATCTCGTGCGAGGCGCCGGTGGAGGAAGCCTCGATGGTGACGACGATCTTGTACCCGTTCACCTCGTGCACCTCCACCCCCTCCATAGCCGCCAGGGCCCGCGCCACCGCATCCACCGATTCCGGCCGCGCCTCCACCACCAGCGAGGAGATGACCACCTTCTCGTCTTCCATGACCTACTCCTGGGCCACCGGATGGCAGGTAATGCACTCGGCGCGAGGGCCGTCGATCTCATGGGTGGACGCATCCCCGCCCACGTAGTGGTCGGCAGGCAGCGGCGTGGCGGCCGCCAGGAACACCTCCACCTCGTCGCTGCCGCCGTGGCAGCCGAAGCAGCCGGCTGCGCCCAGGCTCTCGTAGCGGCCCTCGTGGCTCGCCGTCATGAGCGGCGGCTCCCCGGGATTGTAGGTGGCACCGGTGTCGGCCATCTCTTGGGCGCACCCGGCCAGCGCCGCGGCCCCCAGCACGCCGGTCAGCACGGCGGCGCAGATCATCTTCGACTTCTTCATGGTCCGCATGGGTACCCCTCCTTAAATCTTCTCGATGGAAACGCAGGTCTTCTTGAAATCGGGCTCTTTCGAAAGCGGGCAGTAGGTGTCCTGCACCACCAGGTTGATCAGCGTCTCCTCGGCGAAGAACGGCGCGAACACCATGCCCGCGGGCGGACGGGTGCGGCCGGCCGTGGACACCGTGATGTCGCAGGTGCCGAAACGCGAGGTGAGGCGCACGCGATCGCCGTCGGTCACGCCGAGGCGCTCGCAGTCGGCCGGGTTCATGTCCAGCAGCGCCTCGGGCAGCGCGCGATTGAGCTCGGGCACGCGGCGGGTCATCGATCCGGTGTGCCAGTGCTCCAGCAGACGGCCCGTGCAGAACCAGAACGGATACTCGTCGCTGGGTTCCTCCGCCGGCGGCTCGTAGGGACGGAACACCGCCGAGGGCTTCTTGTCGGCGGATTTGTAGAAGCTCACGCCGCCGGCCTTGTCGTGCTCGCCGTAGGTTTCCACGCCGTACTCATCGAAGCCGTCCTCCTGGGGGCCGTCGCAGAAGCGCCACAGCGTCGGCAGCCACTTCCCGTCCACCTCGCGCACGGGCCAGGTGAGGCCATGGTTGTAGATGTACTCCTCGTAGGGGGCCAGCTGCTTGGCCTCCATCTTCAGCTTCGCCTCGGCGTTGATGGCCTCGGCGTCCGGGTTCAGGCTCGGGTTGCTGAAGGTGCGGTACTCCTCCCAGATGCTCGAGCACACCTCGCGGTCGGTACCCTTGAAAGCGCCGGCCTCGGCGTCGTACCAGGCGCCGAACAGGTGGTCGAAGGCGTCCTCGCCACCGATCTGCTCGCCGGCCAGCACGCGCTTGGCCACTTCCATGAGCATCCAGAGATCCCACTTGGCCTCGCCCGGGGCGTCCACGGCCTTCTCGAACACGGCCGTGCGGCGCTCGCCGTTGCCGAAGGCGCCCTCGCGCTCGACCCACATGGCCGCCGGCAGCACCACGTCGGCGTACTGGCAGGACAGCGTCGGGTACACCTCGGACACGCAGATGAAGGCGTCGTTGATGCCCGTGAGGTCGCCGCGTCCGAGGAAGCGAGTGAGGTTGGGCATCGACACGGCCCAGTTGTTGTGGGCGCTCCAGAGGAAATCGATACCGCCCTTGGAAAGCTCGCGGAACATCTTCACCGTGTGGTAGCCGGGTTTCTCGATGGCGTCCAGGTATCCGTTGGGCAAGTCCCAGATGGCCTCGGTGTAGCGGCGGTGATCCGGGTTCTTCACCACCAGGTCGGCGGGAAGGCGGTGCGAGAAGGTGCCCACCTCGCGGGCCGTTCCGCAGGCCGTGGGCTGGCCGGTCAGCGAGAAGGCGCCGTCGCCGGGACGGGCGTAGCGACCGGTGAGCAAGTGGATGTTGTAAATGCAGTGGTTCATCCAGGTGCCGCGGTTGTGCTGGTTCACGCCCATGGTCCAAAGCGAGAGCACCTTGCGGCTCTTGTCGGCGAACACCTCGGCCAGCTCCTGGATATCCTCGGCCGGCACGCCGGAAAGCTCGGAGGCGTACTCCAGGGTGTAGGGGGCCAGACGCGCGGCGAAGGCTTCGAAAGTGATGGGCTCCACATTGTCGACGGCCTGGCCGATGTCGCTCTTGTCGTAGCCGTCGTCGGTGGCGTTGCCGATGTTCTCGGTGCCCTGCTTGAACTGCACGTGGTCGGCCACGAAGTCGTGGTCGTACTTGTCGTTCACGATGAGGTAGTTCGCGATGGCGTTGGCGATGGCGATGTCGCTGCCCGGGCGGAAGGTGAGCACCTTGTCGGCCGAGGCCGAGGTGCGAGTGGTCATGGTGGTCACGTCGTAGTGGCGCACGGCCTCGTCGGCGAGCTTGCGGGCCGTCAGACGCGAGTACAGCATGGGATGGGCCTCGGCCATGTTGGCGCCCCAGGTGACGAAGACGTCGGTCTCGTCGATGTCGGCGTAGCAGCCGGCCGGCTCGTCGGTCTGGAAGACGTTCATGAAGCCCACGACGGCCGAGGCCATGCACAGACGCGCGTTGGGGTCGATGTTGTTGGAGAGCAGGCCCGCCTTCCAGAACTTCGCCGTGCAGTAGCCCTCCACGATGGGCTGCTGGCCGCTTCCCCAGAACGCCAGGCGGCTCTTGTCGGCCTTCCACGTGTCGCGGAGCTTGCCCGCCACCAGATCGAGCGCCTCGTCCCAGGTGGCCTCGCGCAGGCCGTCGGGCGTGCCCTTGGTGGACTTGTCGTCACGGATGAGCGGGGTGGTCAGGCGATCCTCGCCGTACAGCGCGCCGGCCAAGTAGTAGCCCTTCACGCAGTTCAGGCCACGGCTCGAGCCGTTCTCCGGGTCGCCCGTGACCGAGATCACCTTGCCGTCCTTGGCCTCCACGATGACGCCGCAGCCGCAGCCGCAGAAACGGCACACGCCCACGGTCTTCGCGGAGTCGCCGCCCGAGGTTGCCGCGTCCCCGCCGGTGCCGGCGAGCGACGAGCAGCCGGCCATGGTGCCGGCAGCGGCCGCCGAGGCGAGGGCCACGGCGGTGCTCTTAACGAAGGTGCGTCGAGTCAGTTCCATCTTGTTCCTCCCTTTCGGTCGAGGGCGCCGGACGCCCCGCCTTCGCGTATCTGCTAGGCCGCGCCGTTGCGGCGGGCCACGTAGGTTTCCTCTTGGGCGCCGGTGGGCACCACCACAATGGCGGGCGCGGGGTCGCTCACCGGGCAGCGCTGCTCGCACAGGCCGCAACCCGGGCACCCATCGGGCACCACCTGCGGCGCGAACACCGCGTGGATGTCGTCGCCCTCGCGGGGCCGGTAGTCGATGGTGATGGCCTCGTCGATGAGCGGGCAGGCGCGGTAGCACACCTCGCAGCGCATGCCCTGAAACGACAGGCAGGTGTCCTCGTTGATGACGGCCACGCCCATGCCGGCGTCGCGGCGCTCGGCAGGCACGTCCAAAGCGCCCGTTGGGCAAGCCGCCGCGCAGGGGAATTCCACGCACAGGCGGCAGGCCTGGGACCGCGCGTTCACAAAGGGCGTGGAAGCCTCGCGCCCCGCGTTCAGAGGGGCCGCATGAATGGCCTGGTAGGGGCACGCCTCAAGACAGCGGCCGCAACGCACGCAGCGCGCGGCGAAGTGCTCGGGCGCGCCGGCGCCGGGCGGCCGCAGCAAGGGCAATGGCGACGGCGCAGCAGAGGCGACCGCGCTCGCCGCGAAGACGCCCGCGGCGGCCAAGGCGGCGATTCCCGTCAAACGCATAGCCAAACCCCCTCTGTTTGTTCGTGCGGTCGGCACACGGGCGGCGTGTTGCGGCGCTCTTTCCGCAGCCGTCTCGCCGGCGATCCCGCGGCGGCCTCTCTCGAACCGGATTGTTTCGGCGCACAGTCTAGACGGCAACTGTCCCCATCGCGAAGGGACAGTTGCCCGTTATTTCATGGGGACGGTTGAAAAACCTGAGGGGGACACCTTCATGGGGCTTCCACATTTGCTAAGCTTCTCACTCAGGAAATAAAGAACCGTCTTCCCCCAACCATGGCAACGCGGAGAGGGAGCGCGATTCACAACCGGGAGGCCCCATGCATCTGGACGAGCACAGCGACACCCCCTTCTACCGCCAGCTGGAGGCCCAGATGCGGGAAGGCATCGAGAGCGGCACCTACCCCACCGGCTCGCGCCTCCCCTCCATCCGGGGCCTGGCGGCCGATTTGGGCTGCGCGCGCAACACCGTCGAGCAGGCCTACCATCTGCTCGTGCAGGAAGGCTACGTGGCAAGCCGCCCCGGTAGCGGATACGTCGTGCAGAATGTGGCCTACCTGCAGCCGGACGCCTCGGCACCCTCCTGCGCCGTGCTGCTGGGAGGTTCCCGGCGGAAAGCCCGCTACGACTTCACCTATGGCAACCTGGAGCCCGGCACCTTCCCCGCCACCGCCTGGCGGGCCATCACCGACGACATCCTGCTGTCGGTGGAAGCCGCCGGCTGCGACGCCTACAACGACCCGTTCGGGGAGGAGAGCCTGCGCGCGGCCATTGCGTGGCGGCTGGTCACGCAGCGCGACATCGATTGCACCCCCGAGCAAATCGTCGTGCAGGGCGGCACGCAGACCAGCGTCCAGAACCTGCTGACCCTCTTCGATGCCGCCCGGGACACCGTGGCCATGGAAGACCCCGGCTACGACGGCGTGCGCTCGGTCATTGGACGGGCGCGCTTCGCCATCAGGCCCTGCCGGGTGACCGACGACGTCCGCGTGTTCCTCTCCGACCTCGAGTCCTCGGGGGCGCGCCTGGCCTACCTCACCCCCTCGAGCCAGTTCCCCACCTGCCGCATCATGCCGACCGACGTGCGCGAGCGCGTGCTCGCGTGGGCCGAGGCCGCCGACGCCTACATTCTGGAGGACGATTACTGCCGCGACTTCCGCTACCGGGAGCGCTCGCTGGCACCGCTGGCCTCCATGGACGGGCGAGGGCGCGTGATCTACATGGGCACGTTCTCGAAATCGCTCTCGCCCGCTTTGCGGATGAACTACCTCGTGCTGCCCACGCCCCTTCTTAAGCGATGGCGCGAGGCCTTCGCCAGCTCGTACTCGCCGGTGCCCTGGCTCAACCAGCAGGTGCTCGCGCGCTTCATGACCGACGGCTCGTGGGATCGCCACCTCCGTCGCGTGCAGACGAGAAACCGCCGCAAGTACGACGCGCTCACGGCGGCGCTGCGCGAGTACATGGGCGACAAGGTGGACGTGCTGGAATGCGGCACGGGGCTTCACCTGCTCGTGCGCGTGCGCGACGGGCGCAGCCAGGACGAACTCGTGGCCGCTGCGGCTGCCGCCGATGTGGCGGTGTATCCCACCAAGAAGTACTGGGCCAACCCCGCCTGCGCCACCAAGGGCGTCGTGCTCGTAGGGTTCTCCTCCATCGCCGAGGCAGACATCCGCCCCGGCATCGCCGCCCTGGCCCGCGCGTGGTTCGGGTAGGCGGCGATAGCTGCTGCGGTCTCAGCCGTCACCCGTAGCACGACACGCCTTTTTGCCAAGCATCACCACCGATTTGGACATTATGTCCCCTCGTGCTACTTCGTTTTGGCAAAAACCCATGTCGTGCTACGGATTTTTGTCTGATTTGGACCCATCAGCCGTAGCACGAAGCGTCTTTTTGTCGGAGTTCTTCTACGATTGCGGCAAAAAGGTGCCTCGTGCTACGACCAACGTCCGAGAACAGCCCTTTCTACCGGTTCGCAACGTATGCACTGCCTTGCTCTAACGCAACGATGTTGACGGGTGCATCATGGACGTCTCGCACGGCGAGCCGCTCGACCAGCTGGCAGGCGCGGATGAGGCCGATGGAGGCGCCGGGAAAAGCAGGCAGAAACGTGTCGTAGAAGCCGCCGCCGTAGCCCAGACGGAAGCCTTCGCGGTCGAAGGCGAGGCCGGGCACGAGGGCCACGGGACAGGCGAAGACGGCGGGGCGCACTTCACGAGAGGGGTCGTCAGGGGGTTCTTCCACGCCGAAGGAGCTGCGCACGAGCCTGTCGAGGGATTCCACTGCATACCAGCGCATCTCGCGCGTGCCCGGAACAACGCGCGGCAGGCACACGGTTTTCCCCGCTTCCCACGCGCGCTGGATGAGCTCGCGCGTATCCACTTCCGCGCCGAAGCTCAGATAGGTGAACACCGCATCGGCCGCCGCGAACTCCGGCAGCGCCGCCACATTCCGCGCGATCGCCTCATCGATGGCGCGCCGCTCCCCCACAGACAGCCCCTCGCGCACCGCTTTGAACTGCGCCCGCATCAGCGCCTTGCCCGTTGTTGCATCCATCGACATCCCCTTCCGCTCGCCCCTCGTAGGGACGGTGCTTGCGCCGCCCTCCCAACTGCAACCCACTACCGCTCCCGACAAGGGGCGACCGAGGTCGCCCCCTACGGAGGCAGCAAAACAAAGCGGGCCCCGGTCTCCCGAGGCCCGCGTCATTTCCGTGGTGGAGATGATGGGATTCGAACCCACGACCCCCACGTTGCGAACGTGATGCTCTCCCAGCTGAGCTACATCCCCACGAAGGTGTGCGCTTTCGCGCAAGGCAGTAGTTTGCCCGATTTCGAAGCGGTTGTCAACCGCGTGCTTTAAGAGACCACACGTTCTTCCAGCGAGTAGTCCACCAGCTCCATGGACTCATCCACGAACGGCGCGAACAGCGGCTCGCCGTTCTGGGACAGCTCCACCATACCAGTGAGCACGTCGACGTACTGATAGGATTGACGAGCGGTGCGACCGCGCTTGCGGTCGACTTCCATGATGAACAGCTGCGGGTGAACCTGGGTGAGCACGCCTTCGCTCTCGACGATCTTCGAGCGGCCCATGTTGGCGCGCACTTTCAATCGTTGACCGACGAAATCATTCAAGGTATCATGAATGCCATCGACGATCTTTGCCTGCTTGGCCAAATCCATTGACTAACTTCCTCACATGTTGGCGGTACAAGTACAGCCCCATATCATACCACGATTGTCAACCCCCGCAACTTTTTTCGGTCGCGGGAAGTGCGACAGCCTTTAGCGGAGCACCGTCGCACTTACCCTCTGAGTCGGTGCGCAAGACAAGTGACGGAGGAATAGACCCCAGCCTGTGCGACCGCACCATTTGCTTACCGACCTTGCCTGCGTCTGCAATTTAATGCCCCCTAGAAGGCCGCGACGGGATTACCGTTCAGTGAAGAGGCTCAGGTTCGAAGGCGCAACCGCCTGTCGCACCGCTACAATGGCGCTTGCCCAGAGAACAAGCGCTTCGGGAGGTATTTCATGGCACTCATCGTGATGACGGACTTCGATTTCGGCGATTGCGACTTCGAGCGGAAGATGGTGGAGGCCGCGGGCATCCAGTTCAAGAGCTTCGACGATGCCCGCAACCGTACGCCTGCCGAGATCATCGAGCATTTGCGCGGAGCCGATGGGGCCATCACCTCCTACGGGCGCTTCACCGCCGAGGTGTTTGCGGCGCTCCCCCAGCTGAAGGTGGTCAGCAAGACCGGCACCGGGGTGGACAACATCGATGTCGCGGCGGCCACGGCCGACGGCTGCGCCGTGTGTAATGTGCCCGGCTACGGCACCGAGGTGGTGAGCGATCACGCCATCGCTCTTGCGCTCGCGTGCCTGCGACGCATCAATGAGATCGATGCCGACATGCGCGCCGGCATCTGGGACTTCCATCGCCGCCGTCCTCTGGGCCAGGCGCACGGGCGCACCTTCGGCGTCGTGGGCTACGGCAACATTGGACGCGCGGTGGCCCGGAAGGCGCGCGGACTCGGGTTCGACGTCGTGGTGTGGGATCACAAGGGCCACCCCGGCCGCCTCACGCCGGAGGATTTCCCCTACGTGACCCTCGAGAACCTGCTGAAGACCGCCGACGTGGTCAGCTTCCACACGGCGCTCGTGCCGGCCACCCATCATCTGCTGAACGCCGACAACCTGAAGCTTATGAAGGACGACGCCATCGTGGTGAACACCTCCCGTGGCGCGGTCATCGACAACGACGCCGTGGCCGCCGCTCTTTGCGCGGGCAAGCTCTGGGGCGCCGGCATCGACGTGTTCGAGCACGAGCCGGTCTCGCCGGACGCCCCCATCATGCACGCGCCCCACACCGTGCTCACCTCGCACGCCGCCTATTGGTCCGAGGAGTCCGCCGTCGAGCTGCGGCGTCGCTGCACCCAAAACGCCATCGACGTCGTGTGCGGCCGCACCCCCGAGGCCTGCGTGAACCCCGAAGCGCTTTCCCGCGCCCTCGCGAAGTAGCCGGACGCAAGCAGCCGCAACGGTCGCAGGTGCGGTTCCACAGTTGGAAAATGTGCTTAAATCCTCCTTTGCAGAATGTGGGTAGCGCATCCGCCGCCGCGCGCGTTGCCCTATAATCGCAGGCAACAGAACATCCATCCGCGAGACCGCCCGGATGGACGGCGATGCTCTTGCGATGTGGAAGTCCTCGGCGTCGCCGTCCCTCCGGGCAGCGAGGACTTCCACCATGAGCGGAGAAGAGAAGCGGCGGCGCCCGGCGCCGTCGGCCACGCCGTGGGACGGCGCCGGCGACGGCGAGCTGTCCCCGGCCGAGAGGATCGTCAGGGACTGCCACCGCGACATGTACCGCTACCGCCACGCGGGCGCCGGCCTGGTCGGCGAGGCCGATTTCTTCAACGGCTACGACCGCGACGCGTGCCCGCGCTGCGGCTCGCCGGCGATCGAGGGCAACGGGCGCGACGCCAACGGCGTGCGCCGGTGGCGCTGCCTGTCCTGCGGCCGCGCGTTCAACCCGGCCACCGGCACCGTCTTCGACGGCCGCAAGCTGCCCGTCGCCGACTGGACGGAGTTCCTCCTCGAGGTCTTCTCCTACGGCAGCCTGGCGGGCGCGGCCCGGTCGGGCCGCAGGTCGGCCACCACGCCGCCGTACTGGCTCGCCAAGCTGCTCGCGGTGCTGGAGGGGGTGCAGGAGGGCGCCGCCCTGGCCGGCCGGGTGGAGATCGACGAGATGATGTACCCGCTGCCGCTGGCGGACCAGCCGAGGATGCCCGACGGCTCCAAGGTCCCGGGCGGCTTCTCCAAGGGGAAGCACTGCATCGGCATCGGCTGCGACGGGAGCGGGGCGTCGGTGTTCGCCGACGAGGGGCTCGGCAAGACCAGCGGCGCGCGCACCCTCGCCGCCTTCGGGGGCCATGTGGCGCGCGGCTCGACGCTGGTCCACGACATGGAGAACGGCCACAACCGCCTGGTCCGCGAGCTGGGCCTGCGCAGCGAGCGGCACAACTCCAAGCTCATCAAGCGCCTGCCCGACCCGGAGAACCCGCTCGCCGCGGTCAACCGGCTCTGCTATCTGCTGCGCCTGTTCCTCGACTCCCACACGGGGTTCGACCGCACCAGGCTCGGCGGCTACCTCGACCTCTTCTGGGTGATGATGAACCCTCCCCGCGACAAGATGGAAAAGGCGGCGTTCGTGTTGGATCGGGCAATGCGCAACCCGAAAACGCTCCGATACAGGGACTTCTACGCGAGGTCGCCCAGTTCAGACGATGAGGAGTCCTCCTCCTAGCCCACAATCTGCAAAGGAGGATTAATGTGCTTTTTTGTTCACCCTTCTGAACTGGGATTTTTCAAGTTTCCGCAGATCAAGCAAGGTGTTTTGCGAAATCAAAAAAGCACATTTTCCAAATCCCGCGATCCAGAAAAGCACATTTTCCAAATTAGCGAGAACGAAAAGGCCCGACCGCGGGTTGGATGCGGTCGGGCCGGAAGGGACGAGGCAAGCCGAAAAGAGACGAGGCGACGCGGAATCGCTTAGGCGGCGAGGCGCTTGGCGATGGCTTGGATGAACTCGCCCGTGGAAAGGGTCACGGGGTTCGGCAGCGTCGTGATGCGGGCGAGGTCGCCGGTCATCTCGCCGGCCTCAATGGTGGCCAGGGTAGCCGCTTCCAAGCGGTCGGCGAAAGCCACGAGGTCGGGCAGCTCGTCCAATTCGCCGCGCTTGCGCAGGGCGCCGGACCAGGCGAAGATGGTGGCTACGGAGTTCGTGGAGGTCTCCTTGCCTTCCAAATGCTTGTAGTAGTGACGCTGCACCGTGCCGTGAGCCGCCTCGTACTCGTAGACGCCCGCCGGGCTCACGAGCACCGAGGTCATCATGGCCAGCGACCCGAAGGCGCTCGACACCATGTCGCTCATCACGTCGCCGTCGTAGTTCTTGCAGGCCCAGATGAAGCCGCCCTCGGCCTTCATGACCCGGGCCACGGCGTCGTCGATGAGCGTGTAGAAGTACTCGATGCCGGCCTCCTCGAAGCGGGCCGCGTACTTATCGTCGTAGATCTCCTGGAAGATGTCCTTGAAGCGGTGGTCGTACTTCTTGGAGATGGTGTCCTTGGTGGCGAACCACAGGTCCTGCTTGGTGTCCAGGGCGAACTCGAAGCAGCTCATGGCGAAACTCGCGATGGAGGCGTCCAGGTTGTGCATGCCCTGGGCCACGCCGGCGCCGTCGTACTCGTGCACCAGCTCGCGGATCTCCGTGCCGTCGTCGCCGGTGTACACAAGCTCCACCTTGCCGGGGCCGGGCACGCGGATCTCGGCGTTCTTGTACACATCGCCGTAGGCATGGCGGGCGATGGTGATGGGGCGCGTCCAGTTGCGCACGCAGGGCTCGATGCCTTTCACAATGATGGGGGTGCGGAACACCGTGCCGTCGAGCATCGCGCGGATGGTGCCGTTGGGGCTCTTCCACATCTGCTTCAGGTCGTACTCCTCCACCCGAGCGGCGTTCGGCGTAATGGTGGCGCACTTCACGGCCACGCCCAAACGCTTGGTGGCCTCGGCGGACTCGATGGTGACCATATCGTCGGTAGCGTTGCGGTTCTCCAGGCCCAAATCGTAGTACTCGGTCTTCAAGTCCACGAAGGGGCAGATCAGCTCGTCTTTGATCATCTGCCAGATGATGCGGGTCATCTCATCGCCGTCCATCTCCACAAGCGGCGTGGTCATTTGAATCTTGGTCATGGTGCTCCTTACGACAGAAATCGGTTGCGACCATGCTACCGCGAAATGTGAGCAACTCGCCCCGCAATTCGCCTAGAAACAAGGTTGTAACGGGCAGGGGCTGTCCGAGTTCGAGCGAGAAAGGAGCCGTCCGGCTCGGAGGGGCCGAGGGAACCCGTGCTCAAGCAATGGCTCGCTTTGCGGAACAGCCCACTGGGCTGTTCCAGTCGCTGCGCAACCTGCGCGCGGGCCCCCTCGGCCCCTCCGAGCCTACTCAACTTCGGTTGCTTCGGGGACAGACGCGATCTCTTCCAAGAACGCCTTACCATAGGTGGCGAGCTTTTTCTCGCCTACGCCGGGGAGGGCTAGCAGCTCCTCTTCCGTGGCGGGGCGGGCGGCGGCCATAGCGGCTAGGGTGGCGTCGTGGAAGATGACGTAGGGCGGCACGGCGGCCTCCTGGGCCAGGAGCAGACGCAGGGCGCGCAAACGCTCGAAGAGCTCGGCGTCCGCCGCTCCCAGATCGGCGGCGCCAGGACGGGCAGCCTTCGGCGGTTTGGCCGCGCTCCCCTTGCGCACCTTCGGCGTCTGCTTGATGCGCAGCGCAAAATCGGGCTCAGCGGCCTCACGGTAGCGGGGGCCGAAGCCCACAAGCGGGAACTTCCCCTCGGTGATGGCGAGATACCCGTCGGCAGCCAAGAGCTCCACCACTTCCATGAGCAGGGCGCGCCGAGCCTCGGAGGTGCCGTAGACCGGCAGGTTCACCAGGCCCCACTGGCGCAGATTCTCGGTGTCGGCGCCGCGCAGCACGTCCACCACCGTCGTCTTGCCGAAGCGGCCGCGCAGAGCCTGCACGCAGCGCATGATGGCGCGAGCCTCGGCGGTGACGTCCACGGCCTCGAATTCCCCGTCGCAGTTCGAGCAGCACCGCTTCGCCGACGAGCTTGCAGAATTTTCCTCGGTCGGGAGGGCGGACCAAGATCCACCCCTACGGAGGGTGGGGTCGCAGGCGGCATGGCCATCGCGGGAGTCTGGGGCGCAGGCAGCACCGTCAAGCAGGTTTGCGCCGCCGGCACCCGCCCCACCGTAGGGGGCGACCTCGGTCGCCCCTCCCTGCGACGGGAGTGCCTCGTCATGACCACCTTCCCCGAAGTAGCGGAGAATGTACGCGCGCAGGCAACCGGTGGTGTAGCAGTAGCCGACCATGGACTCCAGCATGCGGCGGCGGCTCGCGCGCACCACCTCGGCCTCCTCGGCCGTGAGCCCCTCGTGGGTCGATTCCTGCTCGATGAAGAAACGGCCCGTGGCGATGTCGCCGTCGCACCACAGAAGTAGGCATTCGGCCGGGCTTCCGTCGCGCCCGGCGCGGCCGGCCTCCTGGTAGTAGGCCTCCACCGACCCGGGCATGTTGTAGTGCACCACGTAGCTGACGTTGGACTTGTCGATGCCCATGCCGAAGGCGTTGGTGGCCACCATGACCGGGGCCGTATCGTTCACGAAGGCCCGCTGGTTGCGCTCGCGCTCCTCGGCGGTGAGCCCCGCGTGGTAGCGGGTGGCCGCGATGCCGCGCTCGCGCAAGTGGTCGCACACCTCCTCCACCGTCGCCCGCTTGGCGCAGTAGACGATGCCCGACTCGGCCCGTCGCTCGTCGATGAAGGCATCCAGGCGCGCCAGCTTCTGCTTGGGCTCGCGCCGCTCCACCGCGAAACGCAGGTTGGGCCGGTCGAAGCCCGTGACCGTGCAGGCCGCGTCGCGCAGACCCAGAAGGCGCACGATGTCGCGGCGCACCAGATCGGTGGCCGTGGCCGTGAGCGCCGCCACGGGAGGGCGGACGGGCAGCTCAGCGATGAACTGGCCGATGGAGAGGTACGAGGGGCGGAAGTCCTGACCCCATTGGGACACGCAGTGGGCCTCGTCCACGGCGATCAGCGCGAGCCGCGCCGTACGGGCGAACTCGGCGAAGCGCGGATCGGCCAGGCGCTCGGGAGCCACGTACATGAGGTCATAGGCGCCCTCGGCCGCCCGGCGCAGCACCTCGGCCTGCTGTCCGGGCGCCAGCGTGGAATTCAGGTACGCCCCGCGGATGCCCGCTTCCTGCACGGCCCGAACCTGGTCGGCCATGAGCGACACGAGCGGGCTCACGACGAGCGCCATGCCCTCCATGACGACGGCCGGCACCTGGTAGCACACCGACTTGCCGGCACCGGTGGGCATGACTGCCAGCACATCGCGACCGGAAAGGAGCGCCGAGACCACTGCCTCCTGCCCCGGGCGGAACGCGTCGTAGCCGAAACGGCTCGCCAGCACAGCCCGTGCCTGCTCCATCTTCTGATCCATGAACGTTCCCCGCCTTCGGTCGCCTCGTCTTTTGCAAGCCAGTATAGCGGGTATCGGCTCTGCCGTGGTCGCGGCAAAGCCGTCCCAAAACCGTCATCGGTTCCCGGCGCTTTCCCACACCGACCGCTGCGGCGTCGCCATTGCGTCCGCCTCAGCCGAATCGCGCCGACACGCAGCACCGCTACCCCAACCGCGCCAGCGCGTCCTCAGCAGCGGTGAGCACCTCGGCCACCTGATCGGGATCCATGGCGGAAAGCGGCACGCGGGGTTCGGGAGCCGCTGAGAAGTCGCCGATGGCCATGCGCAGCCACGCCACATCGTGCCAGGCGCCCAGCTTGTAGCCGGCCTCCTTCTGAATGCCCATGAGCGCAAAGCCCAACTTCTCATGCAAGGCCAGACTCGCCTCGTTGGGCACGGTGATGAGGCTGTAGGCGTTGCGCACGCCCTGCAGGGCCAGAAGGTCGATGAGCGCCCAGAACAGCACGCTGCCCCATCCTCGGGAGGTGCAGCCCGGCGCGAAGTAGATGGACAGCTCGGCGTTCCACGCATAGGCGGCGCACTCCCCCAGCCGGTGCGCGTAGGCGAACCCGACGATGGAGCCGTCCTCTTCCACCACCAGATAGGGATAGTCGCCGATGATAGAGGCCATGCGACAGCGGAAGGCGTCCAACGAGGGGGTCTCAGTTTCGAACGTGACCGCCGTATCGCGGATATAGGGCGCGTACACGGCCAGAATGCCTGCCGCGTCTGCCTCCGTCGCCAGTCTTACCGTGCGCACAACCGAACCTCCTTTGAATCGCCTGCGTGACGCCGTGACAACTATTGTATGCTCGCACCCATCGCCGTCAAAAGGCGAACTGGCGAGCGGAGGGGAAGCCGCGCGCTACTCGTACTCCACCACGGCCAGATCCGCCGGGCCGCTCACGATGAAGCCTACGTCGCGCACAAAACCGCCGGCGGGAACGTTCCCGTTGTGGGCGCCGTTGGCGACAGTGAGCCGCGTGCCTGAGGCCGAAGCCTTGCAGTTCCACGCGTCCTCCAAGGTCACCTCGCCGTTGAAGGGCACCACGACCGACCAGCTCTTCACGCCGGCGCTGTAGTTCGAGCCGGCCATCTCGTAGCGGAAGAAGGTGCGGCCGCCCTCCTCCCAACGGTCGGCCACCTGGAAGGTCCACTGCAGGGTGTCGTCGGCGGAGACGAGCATCTGGGCTCCGGCGCTGTTGTCCTTCACCTCGGCCCGGGCCAGCGCCACCTCCTCGCGGGAAAAGCCGGGGCTCTTCAGGGTGTCGACGAGCCATAGGCCCTCGTCAGTGAGGTCGTCCAGGGTGAAGCCGGAGGTCTTCGCGCAGCCGGGCTTGAACAGGGCCGCCGTCTCGTCCTTATTCGACAGGTTCCAGCAGATGTAACTCACGTCCAGCTCGTTCATGAGGCGTACCCACAGGTTCGCCGAAGCGTAGTCGATCTCGCCGGCACCGCTTGCCTCGCAAATGCCGAACTCGGTCACGAACACGGGCAGGCCGCCGGCCACCGCCGTGGAAAGCGCACGGCGCAGGTCATCTTCATGAGTGGCGGCGTAGAAGTGCAGCGCGTACATGACGTTGGCGTCGGGCAGCGGGTCGGCCGCCGCGGCGGCGAGATCCTGGGACCAGGTGGGCGTGCCCACGACGATGACCGCGTCCGGGTCGTTGGCGCGAATGATGGGGATGATCGCCTCAGCGTAG
This sequence comes from Adlercreutzia sp. CNCM I-6216, assembly GCF_977113345.1. NCBI lineage: Bacteria > Bacillati > Actinomycetota > Coriobacteriia > Eggerthellales > Eggerthellaceae > Adlercreutzia > Adlercreutzia sp. CNCM I-6216. The sequence goes on along the minus strand of NZ_CDSBIE010000003.1, from coordinate 149,309 downwards.
GCCTTGATATCAGCCCACGTGGTGCCGCCGTTGGGCTCGTTGCAGATCTCGTAGATGACGTTGTCCGCGTCCCCCAGGGCGCCGGACACGGAACGGAAGAACTCCTCGGCGGCCCACTGGTTCGTGGCGGGGTTCGCATCCGACAGGGTGTGCCAGTCGACCACCGCGTACAAGTCGGCGGCCTGGGCGTACTGGACGCCGCGCACCACCAGGTCGTTCAGCGCCGTGCGGTCGCCCGTCTCCGTGGCGTAGCCGCCCTCTTCCGCCGAGTAGGTGGCCAGGCGCACAACGTTGGCGCCCCACACGTCGCGCAGCTCGGTGAAGAACTCCTGGTTCACGTACTGCGGGTACCAGGCCAGACCGTGGGTGGAGACGCCGCGCAGCTGCACCGGCTCGCCGGAGGCATCGGTGAGCTGGGCGCCGACGACTTTAAGCGCGCCGGTCGTGGAAGGGGTGGGCGCGGGGGGCGCGGCCTCCTCGGACGGGGCCTCTCCCGCGGCGGCATCGGCCGGGGCCGCCGGCTCTGCCTCCAAGGTGTCCTGGGGACGGCTCGCGGGCTCTTCCACCACCAGGGCATTCGAGCCCCCGGCCGGGGCCAAGCCGCCCACCGTCATGGCCAGGGCCACGCCGACGCCCGCCAGCGCCACGAGCACCGCCACCGCGATGCCGATGCGCGCGAACCTTGCCCGTCCCGCCGTCTTTCCCATGGCACCCTCGCTTCCAGGGCCTATCGGCCCGCTCACTTCCAGGACCTAGAGGCCCGATCGTCCTTCGTCAGGCTCGCCATTGTACACCGCCGCCGGCGCCAGCGTCACTTCCACACACATTCCCAAGGCGCAGGCCACATCCGCCAGAAGATCGGAGGTGATGTTGGCGCGACCTCGCTCCACGCGGCTGACGACGGCCTGATCCACCAGGGCCCTCTCGGCCAGCTGTTTCTGCGTCATACCCTGCTCGCGGCGCGCCTCGGCCACCGCGCGCCCGATGGACTGGCGCAACTGGCGCCGGTCGTCCAGTATCTCGCCATCGTCATCGACGGGAAACGGCCCGCGCAGCACGAAATAATCCTGCGAACAGGCCCCCTTCCCAATAGCGAGCAGGGCGAACTCGCTGTATTCCCGGAGGCCATTCGCCCTCAAGACCTCTCCCAGGTTCTGCCGTCCCGGAGGCACCACGCGCTCGGCCACCCAGCGACGCGCCCACGCAGGCCCTATCGCGCGCTCCCCCCTTTCGACGAACGAGGAGAAAAGGAACGGCACCTCTTCGGGGCCTGCGCCCTCCGCTATCTGGATGCCCCATTCGTCGCGTTCGGCGTCGTAGAAGAGACGGCCGCAGGGAACGGCATTGCGGGCGCGGCCGTCGATGATGTCGAAGGCGAACACGACTACCCCTCCCTCGACAGGCCGTCCGACCGGCTCTCGACGACGATGCCCCCCGCGAGCAGATGCTCCCAGCGCCGTGCAAGCATCTCGCGCATCTTCGCAACATGGGCATCGGATACCGCGTGGCCGATGCCATCGGTCAAGGCCCGTATGCGCCCCTCGCCGAGAGGCGGCATTGGCAGGGGCGTCTCCACCAGCTCGCCCACGAAGCGCAAGTTCTCTTCCAACGAGCGCGTCCCCAGGTAATTGTTGGCGTTCACGTCGCTTAAGGGGTCGAAGGCGCGCACGCGCTCCTCATCCCCGTAGCAAGAGAACACGAAGGACAAGCCGCTATCGAACAGCGGCGCGAGGCGCACCGAGCCTTCGGGGCTGCGTATCACCTCTATGTTTGCGCCGTGGCGATCCCGATTGGCGATGAGATAATCAGCAATGATGAGGGCCGCCACCTGCGGGCCCCAACCGTAGCGCCGCGCAAGGTCGAACGGCGACTCCCCGGGGCGCCGGTTCAAGTCGTAGAATAAATCGAAGGCCATCTTGCGCTCGTCGGGCGCGCGGAAGCTCGGCGACTCGTTGAGCCACGTCTCGCGCTCTTCGCCGTCGATGACCACGAGCCCGTGGATGAGCCGATAGCGTGCATGGGGAATGCCCAGGTGCTCCATCACGCGGCCGGCCAGAAGCTCATTGACACACTCATGGCCGTAAATGCCCCGGTAGCTGTCGTAGCAGGAGAGCTTGTAGTAGCGGCGCGCCCTCCCCTCGCCGGCCCGCGCCTTCGGGAAGGTGCCGCTCGTTCCCGAGGTTGTCGTGCGCTCGTCCCAGCGCAGGTGGCGGAAATCCTGCAGCTCCGCAACCAGATCGTCCATAACCCCTCCCTTCAATATGATTTTTGCATCATATCACAGAAAGAGATCAGACGGTCGCCTCTTTCAGCAGTGCAGCGCCGAGGGCGAGGAATTCCTGCTGGGTCAGGGTTTCGCCGCGGCGGCGGGGGTCGATGGCGGCGGCATCGAAGATGGCGGGAAGGTGATCGACGATGTCGGCTCCGTCGAGGACGAAGGCGCCCCCAACACCACCAGACAGGGCGCCATCCACGGCCCTTAGCCCAGCCGACGAACCCGAGGCTCCCAGCAAGAGCGAGCCGCGGCCGGAGAAGTAGGTCTTGCAGGAGTTGGCGATGGTCTTGCGGCGGTTGGCGAAGGCGGCGTCGGCTATGAGAGCCGCAGCAGCGATGACCTCCGGCGTGGCAGGTGCCCCATCGGCCATGAGCGGCACGCGACGGTTCAGGCGGATGACGGCGGAATCGACCCGGGGCGGCGGGAAAAAGTTGCCCGGGCCCACGGGAAAGCGGCCGGCCGGCTCGGCGTGCAAGCCGAGCTTCACGGTGTAAGCGCCGTAGTTCTTCGTGCCCACGGCGGCCGCCATGCGGTCGGCCACCTCCTTCTGCACCATGATGGTGGCGGAGTCCAAGAAGAGGAAGGATTCGAAGTAGTCGAGCACGACGGTGGCGGCCACGGCGTAGGGAAGGTTCGCGACCAGCTTGCTGGGAAGACTCGGCTGAAGCTCCTCCTGAGGCACAGCCACGCGGTACCTTGATTCGCTCAGACAGTCCTCGCTCTGCGAAACAGCCCACTGGGCTGTTTCGTTCGCTGCGGAACTCGCTCGGTCAAGGCACCCCGTGTCTGCGCCGATCTCGGCCATAGCCGCAACAATGTCATCCCCGGTTACGTCAAGGGCGTCCTTTTCTATGAGAGCGAACTTCTCGCGCCAGGGGTGCAGGGTGTCGGCGAGGACGGCGGGCAGGTCGGGGTCGCGCTCGATGGCGACGACGCTGGCGGCGTGCTTCAGGAGCGCGATGGTGAGCGTGCCGATGCCGGGGCCCACTTCCAAAACGCGGTCGGCCTCGTCCACCTCGGCCAGGGCGATGATCTTCTTCAGCACGTCGTCGTTCACGAGAAAGTTCTGGCCGAGCGTGTACTTGGTGCCGATGCCGTGGGCCTCGAGCACCGCGCGGGTGGCACTCGGCGTAGAGAGCGGCGACAGGCGCCCGTCGCCGCCGGCATAGCTATCGGTGGCCGCCACGGCCGTTGCCCTTCTTCTTGGTGTTCTTCTTCCCGTAGGCCGGGCCGCCGCCCTTGCCGGAGGACTTGCGCGGGCCGCGGGAGCCCGACTTCGGGGCATCCTGCTTAGGGGCGGGCGCCTTCTGGCTTACGGACAGCTTCGCGCGATCCTTCGGGCGGTGCTCGGCAGCTTCGGTCGTCCCGTCGTTGTCCTCCTCCTCTTCGACTTCCTCGATTTCTTCCACGCCCTCCACTTCCACAACCTCATAGTCGTCATCGAAGTCGAGGCCCAGGGCGCCGAAGCCGCCCACGGGGGGCAGCGGGTACTCCTCGGCGTCGGCCGTGATCTCGCCGTCAGCGCGAATCTTCCCCACCCAGTCGAGCACGAGCTCTACGGCAAAGCCGGCCACGGACAGCGCCGAGCGCACCGTGCCGATGAGCGGCTCGAAGCCGTGGGGATCGCCGCCGACTCCTACCACGTGGATGACCGCAGGGCGCTTGGGCCGCGTGCGCAGGTCGGTGAAGTAGTAGGGCTGCAGGCGGTCGAGCAGCGCCTTCATCTGAGCCGGCACGCTGGCGAAGTACACCGGGCACACCACGATGAGCTCATCGGCCGCATCCAGGTGCTTGCGCACCTCGTTCATGTCATCGTCAATGACGCAATGGTGGAACAGAGCACCGGATTCCGCCACCGTCTCTTGAGGCAGCAGCGGATCGCCCTCCTCGAACACGTGGATGGGCTCCTCGGCGACGGCGCGGCACTCATCGCAGCCGATACACGGCCGCACCTCGGTGGACGACACCGACACGATGGACACCCCGTCCTCCGGGCACTCCTCGATGCAGGCATTGAACAGCTCGTCGGCCAGCGCGGCACTGCGCCCATCGGCCCGACACGACCCGTGCAAAATCACTCTATGCATTGCTGCTGCCTTTCTGCCACGGGGTGGGCTTGCGGTTGAGGAGGCGCTGTGCGTTCTCGTAGAGCTGGGCGAGCAGGGCGGCACGGGCCTCGGGCGTCGTGGCGCCGCGGACTTCGCAGAGCACGTCGGCGGTGTAGATGGTGTGGGCGGGGCCGCAATCGGTGCCGCGCAGAGGCTCGGGGGTCATGTAGGGCGAGTCCGTCTCGGTGAGCAGGCGATCGGCCGGTACCAGCTTGGCGGCCTCGCGCACCTCGTCGGCGCGCTTGAAGGTAAGCGGGCCCCCGAAGGCGATGTAGCAGCCGGCCTCCACCCAACGCGCCACCTCAGCGGCATCCAGGTTGAAGCAGTGCAGAAGCGTTCCCGCCTCGGGAAAGCCCTCCTCTTCCAGAATGGCGAAGCCGTCGTCGTGAGCCTCGCGCATATGCAGCGCGATGGGCAGTCCCGCTTCCTTGGCCAGGCGAATCTGAGCGCGGAAGATCTCGCGCTGCACATCGCGCGGCGACAGGTCGTAGTGGTAGTCGAGCCCGATCTCCCCCACCGCGCTCACGCGGCGGTCGCGCAAACGCTCGCGCAGGGCGGCCTTAAGCTCCGGCGCCCACTCCTTGGCGTTGTGCGGGTGCACGCCGGCCGCGATGCGCACGTGGGGCACCGCCGGAGCGGCGACAATGCCGGCCGTGCCATCGTCCTCTTCTTCCATGACCTTCAGATCGCGAGCGGCCTCCATGAGCCAGAGAGGCAGGACGTCGAAGGTGGCGAAGCCGTCCTCGGCCGGATCGACGATGGTCTCCACGAAGGCGACGCCGTGAGCACCGCCGCGGGCCAACTCGCAGGCCGGATCGGCCAGCATCTGCAGATGCGCATGGGTGTCGGCCACCGGGCCTTCCAGCACCGGCGAGGGCATCACACGCCACTTCCCCCCTTTGCGCTTCTGCCGAAACAGTGCGTCATAAAAAACGGGATCTTGGTCTCTCATGATCGCCTACAGCTCGGGCAGATTATCCACATCCAGGCGGGGGAAGAGGGGGTCGCCCACCTCCACGGCGACGCTGGCGGGCAGCTGGCCCCAGGCCGTGGCCTCCTGGATGTCGGTGGTGTCGGCGATCTCTCCCAGGCCCAGGCGACGGAACACCTCGGCCGAGGTGTTCGGCATGAACGGCGCCATGTACAGGGCGATGATGCGGATGGCCTCCAGACAGTTGTAGATGACGCCGGCCAGCTCATCGGCGCGGGCGGGATCTTTCGCCAGCGTCCAGGGGGCGCTCTCCTCCACGTACAGGTTCACGCGGCTCGCCAGCTTCTGCACCGCCGCCGCGGCCCCGGTGAAGTCCACCTCGGCCATGCAGGCGTCGTATTCCGCGTACAGGGTGTCGGCGATCTCGCGCAGGGGGTTGTCCTCGGAACCGGCAGGCGCCTCGGGCACGCGGCCCTCGAAGTACTTCGTGGTCATGTTCGTCACGCGGGAGACGAGGTTGCCCCAGGTATTGGCCAGATCGGCGTTGTACACCTGCACCATGCGCTCCATGGAGATGGAGCCGTCGTGGCCGAACTGCACGTCGCTCATGAAGTAATAGCGGTAGGCGTCCACCCCGAACACGCGCACCAGGTCGGCCGGCATAAGCCCGTTGCCCTTCGACTTCGACATCTTCTCGCCCTTGGTGAGCAGAAAGCCGTGGCCGAACACCGTGTGGGTGATGGGCATGCCAGCGGCCATGAGCATCGCGGGCCAGATGACGCAGTGGAAGCGGGTGATGTCCTTGCCCACAAAGTGGTACTGAATGGGCCAGCGACGATCGAACTCGGCCTCGCGCTCGGGGTCGCCGTAGCCGATGCCCGTGAGGTACGCGATGAGCGCGTCGGCCCACACGTAGAACACGTGGCCCTCATCCCACGGCACGGGGATGCCCCAGTCGAAGCTGGAACGGGAGATGGACAGATCCTGCAAGCCGCCCTTCACGAAGGAGACGATCTCGTTGCGACGGCTGACCGGCCGGATGAAGTCCGGATGCTCGTCATAGAAGGCGAGGAGTTTGTCCTGGAACTCGGAGAGCTTGAAGAACCAGTTCTCCTCGCCCGAGGACTCGTAGCGCACCGGGCGCTTGCAGTCGGGGCACACGAACTCGCCGTCCTCGTTCTTCTCCAAGTCGCTCTCAGCGTAGTAGGTCTCCTCGTGCACGCAGTACCAGCCCTCGTAGGCGCTCTTGTACAGCCAGCCCGCGTCGTAGAGCCCCTGCCAGAACTTCTGCACGGCACGGGTCTGGCGATCCTCGGTGGTGCGCACGAAGTTGGTGTAGTCGATATCCAGCGTCTTCCACGCATCGGTGAAGGCCGGGGCCAGTGAGTCGCACCAGGCTTGCGGGGTCATGCCGTTCTTTTCGGCGGTCTCGGCGATCTTCTGGCCGTGCTCGTCGGTGCCGGTGACGAACGACACGTCGTAGCCGTTCATGCGCTCGTAGCGCGCGATGGTGTCGGCGGCCACCGTGGTGTAGGCGGTGCCCAGATGCGGCGCGGCGTTGATGTAGTAGATGGGCGTGGTGACGCCGAAGGTTCCCTTAGGCATAGCGGGTAAGACTCCTTTTCCGGGCGCAGGCGGCCGATGACACCGCCGCTCCCCTTTAGGGTTGTTGCGTGCAGGCTATCTTAACACAGGGAAGGGCCGCACGATCCTTCGACTCCGCGCTGCGCCGTAGGCGCGTGATGGCGCGGGGCCGTGAGGAACCAGGGCGGCAAGGGTCGCGAGGGACGCGAGCGCCGCAAGGATCAGGAGCGCCCGAGGATTCCACCCAACGTTGCCGCAAGATCCTTTACGCTGATGGGCTTGGAGAGATGGTCGTCGGCGCCGGCGCGCTTCGATTCCTGCACATCCTCGGTGAACGCGTTGGCCGAGAGCACCACGACGGGCAGCGCGCGCAAATCATCGCGCTCGCTCTCGCGGATGCGGCGCGTGGCCTCGAGGCCGTTCATGACGGGCATCTGGATATCCATGAGCACCACGTCGAAATGGCCCGGCTCGCTCGCGTCCAGCGCATCGAGGGCCTCCTGGCCGTTGGCCGCCGTCTCGGCCGCCGCGCCGAGGGACTCCAGCAGCGCCACGGCGATCTCGCTGTTAAGCTCGTTGTCCTCCACAAGCAGCACGCGCACGCCGCTCAAATCGGCGCCCCTCGGCGCGGGCGCATCCCCCTGCGAAACATCGCACAGGGCGTCGGCGTCGTCGCTTTCCTCGAGGGAGCCTTTCGCGTCCCTTTCCACATAGCGCATGCTCACCCGCACCGTGAACACCGTGCCGCGACCCGGCTCGCTTTCCACATCAATCGTGCCGCCCATCAGCGAGACGACGGACTGGGCGATGGAAAGCCCCAGCCCCGTGCCCTCCACGGACTCGGTGCGCGAGTCGTGCTCACGCGCGAAGGGCTCGAAGACGTGCGCCAGAAACTCAGGCGCCATGCCGCAGCCGGTGTCGGCGAAGACGAACTCGTAGTCGCTCGTCCCCTCGACGCGAGAGGCGTGCTCGACAACCCGCAGCGACACCGAGCCGCCCGCCGGCGTGAACTTCACCGCATTGCCGAGCATGTTCATGAACACCTGTTGCAAGCGAAGCCCGTCGCCCTCTACCAGCGGATGGGCGAGCCCTTCGAATTCAATCACGAAGGCGATGCCCGATTCTTCGCAGCGCTGCGAGAACATCGTCTCCATCTCGAGAGCCAACGCTCGCAGATCCACCTCTCCCACGGTAAGCACCAGGCGCCCGTTCTCGATCATGGAGAGATCGAGAACCTCGTTGATCAGCGCGAGCAAATGGTTGCTCGACAGCGTGATCTTCGCCAGGCAGTCGTCCACTTTCTCCGGATGCCCCTCGTTCATGCGCGCGAGCTCCGTCATGCCGATGATGGCGTTCATCGGCGTGCGGATATCGTGGCTCATGCGCGAGAGGAAGTCGCTCTTGGCGTTGTTGGCGGCAACCGCCGCGCGATAGGAGTCCTCCATGGCCAGCTGGAGCTGCTTCTCGCGCTGCTTGAGCGCCGTGACGTCCTGGGTTGTGTAGAGAAGCCGCGTCGGCATCCCCGCCGCGTCGCGCTGCACGCAGATGAGGTTGATGTCCTCCCGTTTGACGTCTCCCCCGCGATTCATCTGGTACTCGAAGCGGATCTCGTCGGAGCCGGGCGGCATGAGATCGATGATCGTGTGCTTGTCGTAGAGCTTGGCCACCTCCGCCTTGGCCTCGTCGCCCACGACCAGGCCCTGCAGGCGCTCTATCATGGCGGTGTAGGGGCCTTCCAACTCGTAGGGGTCACTCGGCGTGACCGGGCCGCTCATGTAGCGGAACCGATCGGCATCCAAATCCATGAGCACCAGCCGCTCGGTCAGCTTGGCCACCCCGCGCTGCACGTCCTCCCGATCGCGCATCGAGCGGGTGAGCGAGCGGTGGCGGCGGTTGTTGTAGAAGATAATGCCGGCAATGACGAGGACGAATACCACCACGATGACGAACAGGGCGTTCCAACCGCCTTCATTGGCCTCGTTGATCATCTGCTCGGTAGCGGCGGCCGGGAACGTCTCCAGCATCATCCAGCCGAGACCCGGCACCTCGCGAAGGCACACCGAGCCCGTGCCGCGCTCAGCCTGGTAGCTGTACGTGACCGTCTCGTGATTGGCAAAAGCGCGCTCCAGATCGCGGGCGCCAGAGGTGGCAGAGGGGTCGGCCTGCGCCTCTTGGATAAGGTTCCTGCCAACATAGGAGGAATCCGTGGCGGCCACCACCTCCCCGGTGGGCAAGCACAGCATCACCTGGGACGCGTAGCCGAAGAAATCGCCTGACAGAAGATCGGCGAGCCGGTTCTCGCTGTAGTGGGCCAGAAGCAAGCCCACGACCGGGCCGTCCGCGCCCTCGCGAACCGGTGCGAAGAAGTACACGAGGTTCTCGTGGGTCATGCGGGTGTTGAATACGGCCTCGATGCCAGATTCGCCCGCCATGGCCCGCTTGAAGCAAGAGCGATCCGACACGTTCACCGGCTCGTGCTGGGGCGAGTGCTGCATGCCGTCGACATCAACGAAGTCGATGGTGTCGAAAGGCGAGGTCTCCTCCACGCTGATGAGCCATTCCTCGCTGGTGACGATGTCGGTCACATCCGCCGACTCCGAGGCAAGGGCGGCGATAGTCTCGATGTCTTTCTGCGTGTTCTCCATGAGGGTGGAGACCAGCACGCAGGATTGGGCCGTGGCATCAGAGACGTACTGGTTCGCCTGGGCAACGATGCGGTTGCTCGTCTGCTGCATGAAGGTGGACAGCGTGACGACGACCGCGATGAACACGAGAACGAAAGCAGCTATGGAGAGCCAGTACTTTTTCCCCTCGTCTTCCACAGCGTCCTCTCTCGTCGCGGCACAGGTAATTACACATGATACGCGAAAGAGGGCAGCTGAGAGATTACAAGTTGGAACCAGCGGCGGGAGCGGCGACGTCGGCGAGAGTCAGCCCCGAGAGGTAGTCCCCGATGGCCGCCTGAAGACCGCCCCACACGCGGCGGGACGGACAGCCCTCGGCGCGCTCGCAAGTGGAGAGCGACCCCATACAATCGAGCAGCTCCAGGCCGTCCTCGGAGGCGGCGACAATGTCGGCCAGCGTGATGGAGGCCGCCTCACGGGCCAAGCGGTAGCCGCCCTGGTTGCCGCGGGTCACATCGAGCAGCCCCGCGCTGGCAAGCGGCGCGACGACCTGCTCGAGGTACTTCTTGGAAAGCCCCTGGCGATCGGCGACGTCCTTCAAGGCCACACGGCCCTCCCCCTGGCTTTGGGCCAGGTCGATCATGAAGCGCATGCCGTAACGGGTCTTCGTCGAAATCTTCACCGGAGGTCGCCTTTCTGGGTAAATCGTCGGGAATATGGTAACAATCATAGGAGGTTCTTGACAATCTCCGCAACCCGTCTATATTAATCTCTAGCAAATTACTAGACTTAGATGGAGAAGCTCGATCACGGCCCTGAACCGTGCCGGGCGAACCCATCCCCAACGCGGAAGCAGGAGCATCATGAGCCAGATCTACCTTGACCATGCGTCCACGACGCCTGTCCGTCCCGAAGTAGTGGAGGCCATGACCCCCTATTTCACCGAGCATTTCGGCAACCCCTCCTCCATCTATCCTTTGGGCCAGGAGGCCTCCGATGCCGTGGCCGCCGCCCGCGAGAGCCTGGCCGGCCTTATCGGCGCAACGCCGCGCGAGATCTTCTTCACGAGCGGCGGCACCGAATCGGACAACTGGGCCCTCAAGGGGTTCGCCCGGGCCAACGCCGCCAAGGGGCGCCACCTTATCACGAGCGCCATCGAGCACCACGCGGTGCTGCACACCTGCCAGGCGCTGGAGCGCGAGGGCTTCGAAGTGACCTACCTGCCCGTGGACGAGCACGGGCTCGTGAGCGTTGAGGACTTCAAGGCGGCCATCCGCCCGGACACCATCCTGGCCTCCATTATGTTCGCCAACAACGAAATCGGCACCATCGAGCCTATCGCTGAGCTGACGGCAGCTGCCCATGATGCCAACGTCGTTTTCCACACCGACGCGGTGCAGGCCTTCGGGCACGAGCCCATCGACGTGAACGAGCTGGGCATCGATATGCTGTCGGCCTCCTCCCACAAGATCTACGGGCCTAAGGGCGTCGGCCTCCTGTACGTGCGCAAGGGCGTGAAGCTCCAGAACCTCCTCGACGGCGGCCAGCAGGAACGCGGGCGGCGCGGCTCCACGGAGAACGTGCCCGGCATCGTCGGCTTCACCCGCGCGACCGAATTGGCCGCCGAGGAAATCGCCCCCGAGCACGACCGTCAGCTGGCCCTGCGCGACCACGCCATCCGCCGCATCCTGGAGGAGATCCCCTCGGCGAAGCTCAACGGCAGCTGGGAGAGCCGCCTGGCCAACAACGTGAACTTCTCCTTCGAGTTCATCGAGGGCGAAGGCATGCTGCTGCAGCTGGCCGCCCGGGGCATCTGCGTGTCCTCCGGCTCCGCCTGCACCTCCGGCTCGCTGGACCCGAGCCACGTGCTTTTGGCCATCGGCCTTCCCCACGAGATCGCCCACGGCTCGCTGCGCTTGACGCTGGGCCGCGACACCACCCTGGCCGACATCGACTTCGCCGTGGACTCGCTTAAGGCCACGCTGCAGCACCTGCGCATGATGAGCCCCCTGTACGAGGACTTCCAGCAGGGCAAGGTGGAATCGGTCATCGAGCGCTTCAAGGCCGACGGCTTCCCCTACGCGAACTAACATCACCCTATCACCTCCTTCATCGTCCTCCCCACCCATAGAAAGAGAGAATCCCTCATGGCCATGAACTACTCCGATAAAGTGATGGAGCACTTCACCAACCCCCAGAACGTCGGCGAGATCGAGAACGCGAGCGGCTGCGGCACCGTGGGCAACGCGGTGTGCGGCGACATCATGCGCGTGTACCTCGACATCGACGAGAACAACGTCATCCGCGACGCGAAGTTCAAGACCTTCGGCTGCGGGGCCGCTATCGCCACGAGCTCTATGGCCACCGTGCTCGTGAAGGGCAAGACAGTGCAGGAGGCGCTGGAGGTCACGAACAAGGCCGTCATGGAGGCCTTAGACGGGCTGCCCCCGGTGAAGGTGCACTGCTCGCTGCTGGCCGAAGAGGCCATCCATGCGGCGCTGTGGGACTACGCCGAGAAGAACGGCATCGTCATCGAGGGCCTGGAGAAGCCCGTGAGCGACATCTCCGAGCACGACCACGGCCACGGCGACGAGGACGACGAGTAGCCGCTGGCTCTCCGACAAGCCGCTGGTTCGACCCGGAAGCCCAAGGGCTTCCGGGCTCTTCTCTTTTCAAGCCGGCGCGTGCCGCAAAGTCGCCCACCCCTACGCTGCGACGACGATGACGTTCATGCCGTCGCCCGCGCAGGTTTGCAGCACCACCGACTCGCCGTAACCGGTTACCCGCGAAGCGATGGTCTTCCACGTGGCCGTCTCCTCCACCTGGAACACATCCCTCACCGTATAAGTGCGCTGCCCTCCCGAGCGGTCGCACACGACGACGGCATCGCCCGAGGACAGCGAACGCACCGGTGCGAACGAGCCGGGGTTATGTCCGACGAAATAGCCCCAGCTGCCGTCATCCACCGCGTCCGACCCCAACCACAGACCTCCCCCGGAGCTCGGCGTCGTGCCGCCGCGCACATCGCGGTAGGGAATGGCGGTACCGTCTACCACCAGCGTGCCAGGCTTGAGCGTTCCATCGACGTTCGATCCCTCATCAGATGGCACCTCTTCGGAAGCGGAAGAGTCGCCTTCCGCCGATGCTTCCACCGAAGGTTCGGGCCCGGGCGCGCTCGGCTGAGAGGCGAATCCCCCGCCTTCCGCCGCACTTCCGGACCCCTTCGACGCCTCCTGGCCGCCGCGCTGTTCGTCCGCCCGATCCGCCTCTTCCGAACACGCACCCGCAGCCTCGCCCGATGAGGCACCTGGACCCTCGGCAGAAAGATGAGCGTCCTGCGCCCCGGCGGCTTCGGCCGGCGTTTGCTCCCCTGCTTCCGTGGCAGCTTCCCGCGCCGCCGCGTCCGTTACCCTATAGGCCGCAAGCGCCTGCCGCACTTCGGCGCGATGGGAACGGGCCGCAGCGGCCACCTTCTCCTCCAACTTCTGGCCCACCAACGGAGCCCAAGCGTCCCCGGCTCTCACACTTTCCTCAGGCACGGACCCCTCACTTCCCCAAGCTACCGCGCCAAGCCCCAGGCCGGCGCCCAAGGTAAGCGCCAGCGCTCCTGTCACCACAGCCTTCTTTTTGCGTCCAACAACCTCTCCCATGCTCTCACCAGGCCTTTCGCTCTCAAAACCGAATGTTTGTTCGCATTGTAATGTAATACAAGCCCAATGAAAAGCCCTTTTAGTACAAAAGTTCGCTTCAATTTCGCAGTGCCGAATCCCGACGCTAGCGCAGCTTGGCGCGCCGCTCTTTCCAGTCAGGCATGAAAGTGCCCATAAGCGCGTGGAAGCGAGGGCCGTGGCCGCGCTCAAGCAGGTGGCACAGCTCGTGGACGACCACGTATTCCAAGCACTCCGGCGGGTAGAGGGCCAAGCGCACGTTGATGCAGATGCGGCCGGTCGAGGGCTGGCAGCTGCCCCAGCGACTCGTCATGTTGCGGTAGGCGATCTTGCCCGCCTTCACGCCCATGACGGGCTCCCACGCCTCGATGAGCGCCGGCACGCAGGCCGCAACGACCGCTTTCCACTGGGCCACTTCCGTAGGCGTGGCCGCGGCGGCCTCGACACGGGGCGATTGCGCGATCTCCTGCTGCTGGCGCTCTATCCAGTCGCGCTTCTCCCCCACGAACTTCCGGATGGTGGCGAGCGGCAAGTGCAGGGGCGCCGACACCTCGATGCGCCCGTCGGGAGGCTTTACCCGCAGGTGCATATTCTTGATGGCCTTGCGGGTGAGCCAGACCTCCAGCCCGTCGATGAAGACGAGCTCGGGAGGCATCATTTTTGCCGGACGCTTTCTCGCTGCTGCCATGAAATTATTCGACTCGCTTCGCTCGCTCAGAATGACACCGAAGTCATCGCGCGGCCTCCATGGCCAGGTTGTAGGCGTCGTTGCGGGAAATGCCGAACTCGGCGACAAGGTGCTTGGTGACCTCCTTGGTGCGCAGGCCCTCCGCCACCAGCTCGACAGCGCGCTCGGCAGCCGATGCCGCGGCCTCCTCGGCACCGACGGCCGCCTCCGTCTCGCCCGGGGCGTCTATCACGAGCACGATCTCGCCGCGAACGCCGCCGGGCTCCTCGGCACGGGCCGCGAACCGCTCGCGCAGCTCGGCGGCACTCCCCCGGGCCACCTCCTCGTGCAGCTTCGTCAGCTCGCGGCAGACCGCCACCTCGCGCCACGGCAGCACCTCGGCGATGACCGAAAGCGCCGCCACCAGCCGGTTCGGGCTCTCGTAGAACACGAGAGCCGCGTCCAGCCCGGAAAGCTCTGCGAGCACCGTCCGTTGCTCGGTCGCCTTGCGTGGGAAGAAGCCGCCGAAGTAGAAGCGCGGGCACACCGTTCCCGAGGCCACGTAGGCGCAGGCCGCCGCCGAGGCGCCGGGCAGCACCTCCACGGCCACACCGGCCTCGCGCGCCGCGGCCACAAGTCGCAGCCCCGGGTCGGACACGCCGGGCATGCCGGCGTCCGAGCAGTAGGCCACCACCTCGCCGGCTGCCACGCGCTCCACCACGCCCGCAGCCCGCGAGCCGATCATCGCCTCGTCCAGCCGCGCGAGCCGCTTCTCGATCCCGAAATGCGCGAGCAGCTTCCCCGTTACCCGGGTGTCCTCCGCGCACACCACGTCGGCCTCGCGCAGCGCCTCCAGCGAGCGCAGCGTCATATCGCCCAAATTCCCAATGGGCGTCGGCACGATGACGAGTTTTCCCGAAGCGTTGGCGGATTCCACTACCCCACGACCTCGGTGGTCTCCACCTCTACGGATGCCGCCACGGTCTCGGGTTCCTCAGGCGCTCCGTCGCGGGCCACCGCCCGGGCGGCACGGGCCTCGGCCTCCTTCTCGGCCAAATTCGCCTTGGCCACGGCGATCATGAGCTTGATGCGGTTGAGCTGGTTCACCTCGCTCGCACCGGGGTCGTAGTCCACGGCCACGATGTTGCTCTCCGGGTAGCGGCGGCGCAGCTCCTTAATGGTGGCCTTGCCCACCACGTGGTTCGGCAAACAGGCGAAGGGCTGGGTGCACACCACGTTCGGGCAGCCGGAGCGAATGAGCTCCACCATCTCAGCGGTGAGCAGCCACCCCTCGCCCATGGAGTTGCACAGGGAAAGGATCTCGCTCGCGTAGTCGGCCAGCTCGTAGATGTCCGCCGGCGGGTGGAAGCGACTCGACTTCTCCAGCGCGTCGTTCACGGGCTTGCGCAGCTTCTTGATGGCGGCCAGGCCGATCTTGCTCCCGAGCGCGCTCTTCTTCGACTTGCCGATAGGCTGCTGGAAGATGCCGCCGGCGATGCCGAACAGGAAGAACTCGATAAGCCCGGGCACCACGGCCTCGCAGCCCTCGCGCTCGATGACGTCCACGATCTGGTTGTTGGCCGTCGGGTGGAACTTCACGAGGATCTCGCCCACCACGCCCACGCGGGGTTTCGTGCCCTCGCCGGCCAGGGGCAGCGCGTCGAAGTCCTCCACGATGCGGCGCACCGTGCGGCGGAACTCCGACTGGCGCACGCCGCGCTCGAGCTGGTGCTTGCAGGCGTCCATCCAGTACTGGAACAGGCGGTTCGCGCTGCCCGGCTCCACCTCGTAGGGGCGCGTGCGATACAAGCACATCATGAGCAAATCGCCGTACTGCAGCGCGTAAATGGCCTGGTAGAGCATCTTCGGCGTGATCTTGAAGCCAGGGTTCTCCTCGCCCAGGTCCTTGAAGGAGATGGCGATGACCGGGATGTGCCCGAGCCCCACGGACTTCAGCGCCTTGCGGATGAGCGAGATGTAGTTGGTGGCGCGGCAGCCGCCGCCGGTCTGGGTGATGAGCACGGCCAGCTTGTCGGTGTCGTACTTGCCCGACAGCACCGCTTCCATAATCTGGCCCGTGACCAGGATGGACGGGTAGCAGATGTCGTTGTTCACGTACTTCAGGCCCGCGTCCACCGCGCCGTGGTCCACCGAGGGCAGAAGCGCCACGTTGTAGCCGGCGCGCTTGAAGATGGGCACCAGAAGCTCGAAGTGGTAGGGGGCCATCTGGGGCGCCAGAATCGTCCAGCCCCCATCGCGCATCTGCTCGGTGAACTGGGGGCGCGCGAACTCGGTGGAGGCGCCCTCGCGCTGCTCGATCTCGGCCGCGGCCACCACGCCATCGGCCTTCTCGGTGAAGCTGGCGGGCACGAGCTTATCCAGGTTGTCCAAGTCGATGCACGCAGCCGGACAGCCCCTCTTCTCGGCGGCGGCGTCGGCTTCCGCCTCGGCCTCGCGGTCGGCCTGGTCCTTCAAGGCCGCCAAAAGACTGCGCACGCGAATGCGCGCCGCGCCCAAGTTCGACACCTCGTCGATCTTCAGCACCGTGTACACCTTGCCGGCCGCTTCCAACACCTCCTGCACCTGATCGGTGGTGAGGGCATCCAGGCCGCATCCGAAGGAGTTCAGCTGAATGAGATCGAGATCCTTACGCTGGGTGACCACCTTGGCCGCCGCGTACAGGCGCGTATGGTACATCCACTGATCCACCACGCGAATGGGCCGCTCCAGCTGGCCCAAGTGCGCCACGGAGTCCTCGGTGAGCACGGCCAAACCGAAGCTCGTGAGCAGCTCGGGGATAGCGTGGTTGATCTCGGGATCCTGGTGATAGGGGCGCCCGGCCAACACGATGCCGCGCGTGCCGGTCTTCTCCATCCACGCGAGGGTTTCCACACCCTTCGTGCGAATATCGCGTTTGAACGCCTCGTCCTCGGCCCAGGCCGCCTCCACCGCCGCCCGGATCTCGTCAGCCGTGAGCGCGGGGCCGCACCCGTTCGTCTCTTTCGCAAAGTTCTCGGTCAGCTCCACCACCAGGCGCTCGGCCAGCTTGTCCTTGTCGTGGTAGGGCACCCACGGCGACACGAAGGCCACATCGGTCTCGCGCAGCTCGTCGATGTTCAGGCGCAGCGCCTCGGGGTAACTCGCCACAATGGGGCAGTTGAAGTGGTTGCCGGCGGTCTCGTCCTCCTGGCGCTCCCACTTCGAACACGGCATCCAGATGAAGTCCGGGTGCTTGTCGAGCAGGTTCATGATGTGGCCGTGCGAAAGCTTCGCCGGATAGCACACGCTCTCGGAGGGCATCGATTCGATGCCGGCCTCGTAGGTCTTCTTCGTGGACGGGTCGGACAGCACCACCCGGTACCCCAGCTTCGTGAAGAAGGTGAACCAGAACGGGTAGTTCTCGTACATGTTGAGCGCGCGCGGGATGCCCACGGTGCCGCGGGGCGCCTCCTCGGGCGCCAGGGGCTCGTAGCCGAAGGTGCGCTCGGCCTTGTACTCGAACAGGTTCGGCACGGCCGACTTCTCGGTGCCGGTGCCCAAACTCTCGCCCTTCTCGCAGCGGTTGCCGGTGATGAAGCGGCGGTGCTTGCCCGTCGCCGCATCGATGCCGAAATCGTTCACTGTGAGCAGGCAGGCGTTCGAGCAGCCCTTGCAGCGCACGGTGCGATGCGTCGGCGCGAGCGCCTCGATCTCCTCAAGGGACAAAAGCCCGCTCAGGGGCACCTTCGGGCCCAGATCCGGCGACAGCGGCACGTTCTCGGTGCGCCGGCGCGTCTCCTCGAAGCGGTCGCGGGCCAACAATGCCGCGCCGAAGGCGCCCATGTTGCCGGCGATGTCGGGACGGATGGCGTTCACTTCGGAGAGCTGCTCGAAGGCGCGCAGCACCGCATCGTTCAAGAAGGTGCCGCCCTGCACGATGACCTTCGTGCCCACATCGTGCGGGTCGCGAATCTTGATGACCTTGAACAGGGCGTTCTTGATAACGGAAATCGCCAGACCCGCGGCGATGTCGCCTACGGTGGCGCCCTCCTTCTGGGCCTGTTTCACGCGGCTGTTCATGAACACGGTGCAGCGGCTGCCCAGATCCACCGGGTTCTCGGCGGAGATGGCCGTGGCGGCGAACTCGGCCACGTCCAGGTTCAGGCCGCTCGCGAAGGACTCGATGAAGCTGCCGCAGCCCGAGGAACAGGCCTCGTTCAGCATGATGTGGTCGATGACGCCGTCCTTCACGCGCAAGCACTTCATGTCCTGGCCGCCGATGTCCAGGATGAACTCCACGCCGGGCAGCATCTCCTGGGCGCCGCGCAAATGGGCCACCGTCTCAATCTCGCCGGAGTCGACCCGCAGGGCCTCCAGCAGAAGCCCCTCGCCGTAGCCGGTCACCGTGGCGTGGCCTATCTGCACGAGCGGCTCATCCGTTTCCGGGTCGCGGGGCAGCGCCTGGTACAGCTCGGCCACGGCCGCCTTGGCGCAGCCCAGCACGTCGCCCTTGTTCGAGGCGTAGGTGGACCACAGAAGCGCCCCGTCCTCGCCGATGAGCGCCGCCTTGAACGTGGTGGAGCCGGCGTCGATGCCGAGGAAGGCCACGCCCCGGTAGTCCTCAAGCGACGCGCGACGCACGCGCTCGGCGTCGTGGCGAGCGTGGAACTCCGCCAGCTCCGCCTCGTCGGCGAACAGCGGCGCCAGGCGTACCACCTCCGAGCCCTGCATGTCGCCCAGGCCCTCCAGGCGCGTCAGCACATCGAAAAGCTTCTCGGGCCGCGCGCCCTCTGCCACACCGGCGATGGCGCAGCCGGCAGCCACGAACAGGTGCGCGTTCTCGGGCACGATGATGGCCTCGTCGGTCAATTCCAAGGTTTCGTAGAAGCGCTTGCGCAGTTCGGGCAGGTACTGCAAGGGGCCGCCGAGGAAGGCCACATGCCCCCGGATGGGCCGGCCGCAGGCGAGACCGGAGATGGTCTGAGTCACCACCGACTGGAAGATGGAGGCGGCGATGTCCTCCTTGCGCGCGCCCTCGTTCAGAAGCGGCTGCACATCGGTCTTGGCGAACACGCCGCAGCGGCTCGCGATGGGGTAGATGGTCTCATGATCGGCCGCCAGCTCGTTCAGGCCGCCGGCATCCGTGTCCAGAAGGGCCGCCATCTGGTCGATGAAGGCGCCCGTGCCGCCGGCGCAGGTGCCGTTCATGCGCTGCTCGATGCCGTTGTCGAAGTAGATGATCTTCGCGTCCTCGCCGCCCAGCTCGATGGCGACGTCGGTTTTGGGGATGAAGGTCTCCACCGCCGTCTTCGACGCGATAACCTCCTGCACGAAAGCCACGTCGAGCCACTGGGACAGAAGCAGGCCGCCCGATCCGGTGATGGCGATGGTCATGGTCTCGTCCGGATAGGCCGAGGCCGCCTCGCGCAGCACCTCCACGATGGTGGCGCGCACGTCGGCATGATGGCGGCGGTACACCGCCCACAGGATTTCGTTGTCGTTGTTCAGCACCGCCAGCTTCACCGTGGTCGATCCCACGTCGATGCCGATATGGAAGGGGCACGCCTCCGCAGCGGCGCTGGCCTCGGCGGAAGTCTGGGCCGTCTCCACCGTGGTCACCCGCGGCGCGCAAGAGGCGCACGCCGCAGATGCCAGCTCTTTTGCCGAGGTTGAGGCCTCGGTGATGATCTCGGTGTACTTGCTGTTCTTGGCATTCTTCTTCATTGGCTTACTCCCAACTTACAGCTCGATGGACTCGCCGGGCTTGATAAACAGAAGGCGCATGGCGATGCGCGCCATGGTCTCAGAGGATTCGGGGCAGCCGCGCTCGATCCAGTGGGCGATGACCCCTAAGTAGGCGGCGGCGTAGAAGGCCACGTAGTACTCCACGAAAACCGTAGGGTTGTCGCGGTATTTCTCATGCAGGATGTTCTGCACCAGGTTCTCGCAGACCGCCTCACGCAGCCGCGGCCCGAAGCGCACATCGCCCCCGGGGCCAAGCACCGCGTGCAGAAAGTCGCTCTGCTCGCGCAGGTAGTCGAACAGCTCCACGAGGAACGGCAGCGGGCGGCCCGTCGCGCGGAAGGCCAGCATGTCCGCCAGGGTAATGGACTGCATGCGCTCCTGCAGGGCATCGAGGTCGGCCATGACCTCGTCCTCCAGCACGGCGAGCAGCCCGTCCTTGTCGCGGAAGTGGTTGTAGAAAGTGCCGCGGGACGTATCGGCCCGCTCGCATAAGTCGTTCACGGTGAGCGCATCGTAGCCGCGCTCCTCCATGAGCTCGACAAGGGCGCCGCGCAGGGCGCGCCTCGATTTCGCGATGCGCCGATCCTCGCAGGGGGCGGCCGGCGCGCAGGTTGCCGTGGCTATGACGGTCTCCTTCGTTCGGTTGCGATACAGCGGTCGGATTTCGACAGAACGGCCAAAAATGGACACTCTGTTCAATAGCTCGCATTATAGAGAGCGCCGCCCTTTTCGGCAACCCCTTCCTTCCCCTTCCACCACCCTTCCAAAAGCCTGTTTTCTTGTCGAAGGCGGCCCGCAGTTGCTCTTTTCCTGGTATCTTGGGGTTTCGCATTCGTACCACCGCGTTTATCGAGGAGGCAGGCGCCTGCGCGCCGAACCCTATGGCAAACAGACCTGGCAAGCATTCCGCTCCGCTCAACTCCGGCACCTCGCGCCGGGGCGCCCACTCGGCGCCGCTCGGCTCCACGCAGGGACGCCGCGGTTCCCACTCCGCCCCCGTAACGAGCGCCGGCCGCAGCACCCGGAGCGCCCAGGCCGCCCGTTCTCGCAGCGCCCAGGCGGACGCCTCGCGGACGCCTCGCGCCTCCCGCGCCCGCTCCTCCTTCGAGGGCACCGGCTTCGCGCCGACCGCAAGCCCCGTTTCCGCCGCGGGCGGCTCCCAAAGCTTCGCTGCCACGGACAGCCTTGCCCGCGCCAAAGCGGCTCGCAAGAAGTCGCGCGGTAAGAAGATCGCTCTCGGCATCGCCGCGGCCCTCGTCGTCATCCTCGCCGGTGCCGGCACGGCGCTCGCGCTCTACCTGAACGGCATCAACGCCACCATCCAGGGCGGCCTCGATGACGCCGAGTTCAAGGAGCTCGGCGAGCAGCTGGCCCCGGCCAAGGCCGACGGCTCCTATTACGTGGGCATCTTCGGCAGCGACGCCCGCAAGGGCGAGACAGCCAGCCGCTCGGACGTGACCATGCTCGCCCGCATCGATCCCGACAAGGGCGTGGTCGATCTCATCTCGGTGCCCCGCGACACCATGATCAATATCGAGGGTCACGGCACCCAGAAGATCAACGCCGCCTATGCCTTCGGCGGCCCGTCCGAGGCCGTGAAAACGCTCTCCACCTTCGCCGGCGTGCCCATCACCCACTACGTGGAGGTGCACTTCGAGGAGCTGAAGGACGTTGTGAACGAACTCGGCGGTATTCAGGTGAACGTGCCCGAGAGCTTCTATTCCGACACGAGCGGCATCTCCCTTGAGGCCGGCGAGCAGACCCTCGACGGCGACCAGGCCCTCGCCTTCGCCCGCGAGCGCCACGCCACCCGCGCCGGTGACTTCTCCCGCGCCCAGGCCCAGCGCATGATCATCGAGGCCATCGTGGAGAAGGTGCTCTCGAAGTCCATCACCGAGATCCCCGGTACCGTGGAATCCCTCGCCCGCTGCGTGACCACCGACTACTCCGTGACCGATCTGGTGTCCCTCGCGCTCACCTTCAAGGACAAGGGACTCACCATGTACTCAGCCGCCTGCCCCAGCTACACCCTGAACCAGGACGGCATCAGCTACGTGGGCACCCAGTACGCCGAGTGGCAGGACATGATGCGCCGGGTAGACGCAGGGCTTGATCCAACCGACACCTCCGCGGAAATCCCCGAGCCCCAGGCAAGCGATACCGAACTGGGCGCCGCCACCAACGCCGCCTCCCCCGCCGAGTACCGCGACCTCATGGCCGACGCCCTCACCACCGACGACGTCGTGGACGTGGAGTAGGCGACTATCCGCACCAGAAACACCGAGCGGCCCGGGCACTCGCCCGGGCCGCTCTTTTTTTGCAAGATCAAAGGCAACCGTCACATAGCTGCCGAAAGTTCATTCATCTTCCTTCGCACGGGCGCGTTGGGCCAGACGCCACGCCGAGCCGAGATTGAGCGCCCCATGCACAACAAGAAGCGCGAGGAGCACCTTGGCGGAAGCAGCATGCAGCGGCCCCCAAAAGTAATAGCCCTCGGCATAAAAGCCAAAGGCAGGCAGAACTGTTCCCGATTCCATGAGACCCGACAGGACAGCAACTGCAACGGAAAGCACCAGCGCAGCATCGAGCAAAATTCGTCCCTTTGCTCGCCAGGCGCCCCGACTCGTCAAAAGGCGGCCGGCAAAATCAACATGCTGGGCCCCGTGCACAAGCAGGACCAACCCGATACCAAGCCCCAGCCACTCGTGCGCGCCAACGCCCGTCATCGCAGGCAGCGACACCACGATATACAAAACCAGCGCCAGCGCATCAACAACGAGCACTCTCATGAGCGTCCCACCTTCCGCACGATGCCAACAAGCGCCACCACAAGGGCCACCGGCATAAGTATCCACAGGTTCAAGCTCGCATCCGATGCCTGGTGGTAGCGTGAGCCGAGGGTTTCCCAACCATGGCACTCCACCGATGCGCAGGAAGCTTCCGGGCACGTCATCTCGTGCACGCCATCCGGCTCGGGCACGTCGTCGAAACCGTGGCAGCTTCCTGAAGCGCATCCCACCACAGGACAGGGCGAAGTCTCCGTAATGGGTCGCACACTCAACGCCTCAGGCTGAACAAGCATCACAGCACCGACCGAACAGACTGCGGCCAGCAGAAACACCGCCGCCGTCACGGCGATCTTTTTCATAGGACTCCTTCCTCCTCCGAAAGAGAAGGGCCGCCCGCCCTGCGGCAGGCGGCCCGCATGTCAGAAAGACGCAGGGCTGATTGGAGGGCTCGGCTCGCGTCCGCGCAACTGACTACTTCTCGGAGGGACGCAACGGGAGAAACTTGAGCCCCAAGAAGAACACGAGGAACCCAAGGGCCACGACGCCCAGCGTCACGCCCGCCTCCAGCGGCGTCGGCCAGTAGACGAGGTTCGCATAGGCATCGGCAAGCGTGCCATCGGCGTAGGTGATGCTCATGGAATTCACTGCAGGTGCCATGTCGGCCAGGTTAGTGATTTGGAATCCGCCCACCAGCAGCTGAACGCGCTTGCAGAAGATGCCGGCGATGGCCAGCAACGAAGCCGTCACCAGAAGACCGTTGCGACGCAGGGCAGGAGTCAGGCAGATGACGGCGCACGCGACACAGCCGATGATCTCGAACCAGAAGTAGGGGGCCAGAGGACCTTGGGTCAGCATGGCCACTACCTCTGCCCCTGCGCCACCCGGGAACCCTTCGGTAAGCAGATCACAGCCAAAGAAGTACAAATCCACCAGCACAAAGGCTCCGAGCAGCTTGGCGAGACGCACGATGTTGTCTTGCTCCACGTTGAGGTAACCGGCACGGCGCAATCCAATGACAACAGCCATCACGAGCGCCGTACCACACACCAGAGCGGAGGACACGAACCAAGGAGCCAGAAGGGCTGTATGCCACATCTCGTGCCCCTGCTGAAGACTGAAGATCCAGGCAGTTACCGAATGGACGAGCACGGCGGTAACGAGAGCGATCACCGAGATGACGCGCAAGGCCACAGCGCTGACCTTGCCGCGCTCGGCCTGAATCTGGGCCCACAGGTATACGCACGACAGGATGAGGTAGGTGGAAAGGACAATGATATCCCACATAAGCGGGCTGCCCAGATTGGAGTAAACGAACAGCTCCCACACGCGGAAGGGCTGGCCCATATCCACCACTACAAGACCGATGGCGACCACCGTGCAGGCGATGGATGAGAACACCGCCACTTTCGAGATACCGCCGAAGCCGCGGATGCCGAGGGCCTTGGGCACCGACGAGATGATAAGACCGCCGGCCGACAGGCCCACGAAAAACATGAAGCCCGTGATGTAGAGGCCCCAGCTGTCGAGGTTGCGCATGGCGGTCTGCACCATGCCGCCCGACAGCTGCATAAACCACAGCACCAAGCCGACCACCATCACCACGGCGCTCACGCCGATGGCAACATTGAGAGCAGGACTCTTGACGGCCGTCGACGCGTGCTCACTAGCACGCCCTCGATCGCTGGACGCTGAGAAATCGAGGTCATCGCTGGCAAGGGCTCCACCCTGCATATACTCGGACATAATGTCACTCCCCTCTGCTAGACGAGATAGTAAGTTGAAGGCTCCGTGCCACGATCTTCCAAGAGCCGCTTGTGCGACCGTTCCGCAAGAAGACGGCTTACCTCAGAAGTCGGGTCATCTAAGTCGCCCCAAAAACGTGCTCGACCCACGCAAAGGTGCATGCAAGCCGGCTCAATGCCTTGAGACGTGCGGTGGTAGCAGAACGTGCACTTCTCCACGACGTGCTGCTGATGTTCGGGCGCATCCTTGCTGCCCATGGCATAGTCCATGTGGAATACGGGCTCTTCCCAGTTGAAAGAACGCACACCGTTGTAAGGGCAAGCACTCATGCACATGCGGCAGCCGATGCACTTGTCGTAATCCTGGCGCACCACTCCCGTTTCGGGATCCTTGTAGGTCGCTCCCACCGGGCATACCTTCACGCAGGCGGGGTTCTCGCAATGCTGGCAGGCGACGGGGATATAGCCGAACTGCAAATTGTCAGGATACGAGCCGCCCACCATGTCGAACCCCATCTCGCCACCGTTATCGGTGAAGATGCGGTTCCACCATACATCGTTGGGCAAGTTGTTCTCCGTTTTGCACGCCATGGCACATACGTGGCAGCCAATGCACTTCTTAGTGTCGATCACCATTCCATAACGGGTCATTTATCTCACCTCTCCCTCGTACTTGCGCACTTCGACGAGCGTGTCGTCGAACGACGTGTTCATATGAAGCAGATTCAAATGGTCGCAGGTCAGCTCTTGATAGCTGCCCGCCACATAGGCTCCCCGGTGCCATCCCTTGGGCGAGGAGACCATGCCCGGCCTGACGCCCATATCGAATTTCGCCTTGCACACGCAGTGGCCCCGATCGTTGTAGGCCTCGACGTAGTCGCCCTCGGCGATGCCGCGCGCTTCGGCATCAACGGGGTTCATGCGCAAATAGGGCTCCGGATCAAGCTCGCGCAGCACAGGAGCATGGTTGTACTGGGTATGCAAGTGCCATCTTGTGCGCTCGCAATAATGGTACAGGGGATATTTTTCGTGCTGCTCGCTCTCATCGTAGGCCTCGAAGGGCGTATGGTAGGTGGGCATATGGTAAAAGTCCTTGTCGATGGGCTTGCCGATGTCGATGCGAGCGCCGGGATTCTCCACGTAGAATTCCAGACGGCCGGAAAGCGTAGGCCAGCGCTGTTCTTCCCAGTGAATCCAGTTCTCGTCTCGGTCGGCCAGCACGCCCTTCTCCTTGAGGTTGTCGAAGGTAATGCCCACCGGCTCGCCCTTCTCGGTATCGACCACCATGCGCATCATTTCCTCGTTGGACTTGGCGTAGAACGCCTTGGCCGCCTCGTTGTCCATGCGCTCGGCAATGGCCCGGAAGATCTCCACGTCCTCCTTCGCCTCACCGATGGGGTCGGCCACCTTGTTCGCCATGTACAGGAAGGGAGTGTGCGAGCTGGCCTGAATCCAGTCGTACTCGAAGTAGTGGGCGCAGGGCAGCACAATGTCGCTGTACTCGCAGGTTTCGGAGAACTCCATGTCGTTCGTCACGATGCAGGGGATCTTCGGCAAGATCTCCTCGATGGTCTTGCGCTGGGCCGCATAGCTGCCGACCGGGTTCGCCCCTATGTTGTAGAGAAGGCGCACGGGGAAATCCTCGCCCTTCAGCTTGCCCGTTTCCAAGACCTCGGGCAGATGAAGCCACGGCAGCTCGTCGTGAAGGCCCTTGAGTCCCGCCGGGAAGGCGAGGCCGGCCATGTTGATCGTCGGCTTGCTCTTCCCCAAATGCCCGATAGAGGCGCCGCGCTTGCCGATATTGCCCGTAAGGGCGGCGAGGCAGGCCCAGGTCATGCCCATCTCCTCGCAGTTATCGTACAGGTGGTAGCCCGCATAGATGGTCGAGGGCGTGTCCTGGGAGTACATGCGGGCAAGCTCCACGATGGTATCCGCCGACACCTCGGTGATGCCCTCAGCCCACTCTGGCGTGCACTCGGCCATATGCTCCTTGAACAGCGACCAGGCCGTGGTAACTTTCACGCCGTTTACCTCGAAGCTGCCCTCGAGTGCGGGGTTGGCCACGTCATTGATGAGGCCCCAGGCGTCCTTGTCGGCGTCCCATACCACATAGTGGGCCGACTCCTCCAACGTGGGCACCTTGCCGGCCTTCACGCCCTGGAGTAGCAGTGTGCCGAAGAACGGGTACTCGGGCAGCTGTGCCGGGCCCTCCTCGCCGAAATCCGTCGCGCGGAGGAAATGGCCGTTGTCCTCGCGCACGAGCAGGGGAGCGCAGGTCTTCTCGCGCATGAAGTCCAGGTCGTACCATTCGTTGGCGATGATAGCGTTGAGCATAGCCATGCCGAGCGCCGGATCGGTACCGGGTTTGATGGGCACCCATTTTGTGGCCTGTTGGGCCGCGATGGTGTAGGTAGGGTCGATGACGACCAGATTGGCGCCAGCGTCCTTGGCCTCCATGCAGAAGTGCCAGCTATGGGGCTGGGAGTTGGGCGGGTTCGTATCCCAGATCAAAAGCGTTTTGGCAAAACGGTAGTCGCCAGCCATGTTACGCTGGTTGAAGTCCCAACCGCTGCCGGTCACCTCTCCGATGCCGACCAGATCGCCGTAGTCCAGGCACACGTCAAGCCCCTGGAACCCAAAGGCATTCGCGAAACCAAGACCGGCGATCAAGCCGCCGTAGGCGGCGAAAGAGTTGCCGGCAGACACAAGCACGCAGTTCGAGCGCACGCCGTAGTTCTCCGTGTTGTAGGTGAGCGTATCGGCGACAAGCTGGGTAGCCTCGTCCCACGACAGGCGCTCCCACTCGTCGGTGCCGCGGTTCTCGACATGGGGCTCTTCCAAGCTCCACGTCTTCCGCTTCATGGGATACAGCACGCGGTTGAAGTCGTACATGCGGTTCGCATGGCTAAAACCACGCATACAGATTCGCTCGTAAGCGGGATACGGAAGATCCTCATTAGATCGTATGTTTACCATTTTGCCTTCGCGAACCGTGGCAACCATCGAACAATTGCCTTGGCAGTTGCAACCGCAGACGCAAACGACCTCATGCTCCTCGTCGCCCGCAGTCTCCTCATCGGTTGCAGCAAGAGCCGTCATCGTGGCTCCGCTCACTGCAGCGGCTCCGGCTACAGCAGCTGTAGTTTTGAGAAAGCTTCGGCGCGAAATGCCTTTGACCGGTACGTTCAGTTCCGACATTTCTCCTCCTATCTCCAAATGCAGCGGAATCTCTCCGCTCTCCATTCGGGCGCCATGCATAAGCGCCCGCCCTCGCGCGGGGTCGGCCCCTCCCCGCTCTCAGTGCGCAGTATAAACCCTTTGTTACTTTGTCGCAATACATTGTGACAATAAATTTGAGCCTATTTTCTCTGTTTAGCGATTCCAGCTCTTTTCAAACCCCTGGAGGCAAGGCTCACACGCATCGGCAGATCCTGTACTGTCGGTAAGCTGCACAGAAAGTTCGCCTGCGGGTACCACTTTCAGCTCCCGCAGGGAACGCCCCTCGTCCACCGCGACGTTGAAAGACACGCACAGCCGCCCGGGTTCCGGCACAGCACGACGAGCAACGGAGAGCCAGCGAGGATGAAAGGCCAACGACCCCCCTTCGGCGTCTTCGAGAACCTGGCGGCAGCCCTCCCTCTCTAGGGCTCGTCTCACCAGATCGCGATCGCCGTCGAAAGCCAGCGCGGTCTTTAGGAAGAAGTCGTCGTAGTCGAAGGCATAGCAGGCGTGAATGTCGGCGAAGGGCTCGTTCATGTTTCGCACTTGAGCTCGATGCTTGTTCTCCAATGAGCAATAATGCAGCGCCAGTCCCAAGCCTTGCTCGCGCGCCCACAGCATCAGACGCAAGCAGTCCTCCTCGCTATCCTGCACCGCCAAAGCACCCGCATAGGTGTAGTCGAACATCACCTGCTGGGGAGGGTTGCGCAGCGTAAGGCCCAAGGACTCAAACACGGGCCAGTTCCACATGGCATAGGCAAACTCCAGCAAATTAACGCCGTCAACGCCTAGGGCATCGAGCTTCGCCAAAAGCTCTTTCATGAACGAGTCGGTTCCCGGAATGACGGGCATCTCCACCATGACCGTGGGCACTTGCTCGCGCGCCCAAGCCATACGTTCCAGCACCTTTTCCAAAAGCTCCGGCTTGTCATCCTGCTTGACAGAGAATCGAATCTCATGAAGGCCCGCCCGCACGAGACGATCGATCAGCTCGCGGCTCAGCAGGTCCCCGGACGTGTACAGGCGCAGATGAGCCGCGGGAAACAGCTCGGAGGCACGGGAGAAGAAAGCCACAGCCTCGTCTGCCATCAAAAGAGGCTCACCGCCAGTAAGCGCAATGCAGGCCGGGGAGCCGGGCTCTGCAGCCAAATCGTCCAGCTGGCGACGCCATGGAAAAGGTCGCTCGCACCAGTAGGCAAAATCCTCCTGATTGGGATTGAAGCAGAAGAAACAGTCGCGATGGCAGTTGTTCGTCAAGGCAAAACTGCGGCTCACGCAGGAGCCGGTGCACGCCTCGCAGGCAACGCTCATGGGGCCGATGGCCACACTCGCTCCTCCATTGCGGATGCGAGCCCCCCGCTCGCGCAACTGGCGAAGCAGTCCCTCGCGTTCAAGTCGTTCGCTATCGTACGGGGCGAACGCTATGCCAGTCGCCTCCAGGGCGGCCATGTGCTCGGCCTCGATGTCCTCGTACAGAGCGAGGGCCGAACGGCGCCCCTCGTCGCCCGCTCCCTTTTCGGTTTCCTTCCCGACCGCCATCTTTCCCCCTGGATAGCATCGATACGAAAGCTCGATGTAGTCGTCTTAACGTCACAGTGTCACATTATCACAATATCTTGCGACAATAAAGACTTGACTTGTCCCTCTTTGCCCAGGCATGTTTCCTGCGCACGTTGACGCGCCGTTCCGCGCCCTGGCCCCTGAAGGCAAATGGGGCCTATCGCATGAAATCCCGGTGAGCAAGGCGAGCCTGTACCATGGCGACAATGTCGTCATCGGCGAGCCCTGCGTTCGAACATACGCGGATCATGTCGTCGATTACTAGCTCGATGGGAGAATCTGAAGCCGTATGAGCACCCAAATCGTGGCGCTCGGCCACGAAAGTGCCCCGCCCCTTGCGAGTAGAAATGTAGCCCTCGCGTTCCAAATCCATATAGGCGCGATTCACCGTGTTGTAGCTGATATCCAGATCCACCGCCAAGGCGCGCACCGTAGGAAGCCTATCGCCGGGGACAAAGGCTCCCGAGCCAATAAGATAGGCAATGCGGTTCTTAATCTGTATCCACACCGGAAGGCCGGAGTTGTGGTCTATAGCGAAAGATTCAAGGACGCCCATGATGCTTCTTTCTCGCGAAACGGTACTTATATCCTATCAGAGCCCTCGCCCCTCGCGTTGGACGCCTTCAGCAAAACCATCGCTTACGGCCGTGGGCACCGTGACAACAGCGCTACCGGATCCCTTCACCGTCTCGTATTGCATGAGCATGGTACGCAGCTTCAGGGCCGCGTCCTCATCCCCGTAGATGCGGGCAGCCTCAGAAAGCATCTCCGCCAAATCGGCTTCGACACTCGCCACCGTCATGCGAGCATTGCGTTCGCGGTCGGCCTGAGCCTCCAAGGACATGACGTTTTGCAACTCCGCCGGGATCACGATGTCGCGGACCTTTACGGAGATGATGTCAACGCCCCACCCCGAGGCCTCTTTCTCGATATCGGCCTTGATCTCCTCATCCAGCTGATCGCGACGCAAGGCCACCTCCCCTACCGTTGAGCGCCCCACTGCCTCGCGCAGCGACGTCTGAGCAAGATACGATATGGCCGCGTAATAGTCCTCCACTTCCACGCAGGCCTTTTCCGCATCCCACACCACCCAGAACAGCACCGCGTCGATGTTCACAGGCACAAGATCGGCCGTCAACGTACGCTCAGCACGGAAGGGGGTGGCGATAATGCGCTGATCGACGCGAATGGTCCCATGCTCCAAAATGGGAATGGTGGCATAGAAACCAGGTCCCACCACGCGGTTCAACTTGCCGAGCCGCAGCACGACCACCTTTTCCCACCCCAGAGCAATATGCAACGAAGAAGAGGCCGCAAGTGCCGCGAGCAGAGCCGCAAGAATGCCCACGAGCGAGATGCGCCCCTCCAAAAGAAGATCGCAGACAAGCGCCGCAGCGGCCGCGGCCATGAACACGGCGACGCTGAATACGAGAGCGCCGTTGCGCGACGATTTCTTGGGCACATAGGAGGTTGCCGCCAGCATTTCCGCTTCGCTGTCGCTCCACGGGCCCGGCGCAGCTTCCCATTCAGTGCGGCGCGCTTTGCGACCCCTTGCGCTTTTCGTCATCGGTCGATCCTTCCTCTCATCTTGCTTAGCAAGTTGCCTTATTGTTCATCGTATTCCAGCGTTCCCGCTGCGAGGGCACAGCTCAGCCTCCAGCTACCGCGAACGCCATACGCATCGCGAGCTCGGGGTTCTGGGAAACGTCGAAAGAGGCGAGCCCTGTCACGCAGACCCTCAGGGCCGCCCCGCCAAGGAGCACACAGACGGCAATCCAGAGGCCCTTTGTGCGCCGATCTCCTCCAGGGTAACGACACTCCAAGATAAAGGGCGCGACCAAACCGGCTAGCACGAGCACCACCCAAAACATAATCGCCTCATCACCCGTCAGAAGGGCGCGGCCCCCCGCCTCTGTTCGGATATCAGTCAGCAAAAACGTCGCAAAGAGGGCCAGAGCCACTGCCTCTGCGATGATTATCGCACGGTCCATGTGACTTAAGCATCGCAGCGCTGAACCGAACGGCACGCGAGAATCAACGAAAGATGCAACGCCGAAGGCCACGGCCACCCCGCACGACAGCGACGAGAGACAAAAGAGTGCCGGCACAAGCCACGACCCAAAGGCGACAACCGAGGGCAGCTGCATGAGGAGCACTCCCGTGTAGACCGCTGTGATAACTCCTGCGATCACAGCGGCAACGGAGGCGACGAGCACTACGAAGAGAGGCAATCGCGCGCCAATACCATTCGAGGCAAGAGCGAAGAAAGTCGCCAAAGCGCCCGAGGCCAGAAGCGCCCACGCACCCACCGTCACGACCGTGAAGCGAGGGGCCAGCCACAGAGAGAGCACCCGCTCGGGACGGCCGGCATCGGCCATGAGGCAAAGCGATCCCACCGCCAGCAGCACCAGGCAGAGCACCCAGCCGCGGGATAACAGCTCATGGGGCACTCGCAAGTTTCTTCGCACCCACCGAATCAAACGGGGCTGCGATTTCTTTGTAGTGCGATAGGTCGCTCTCGTACCGTAGCGTCCTAAATTGGCGCATTCCAATACGCCCATAACAGCACAGGTGCCCGCCCCCGCTCCCCCGAAAAACAAGTAGGCTACGGCAAGTTCGCTGAACAACATTCTCCCCTGCCTTCCAACGCCGCCCCTACATTTCGCGAATCATCACGTGCAAGTGTATCCCCTCAATCACTTTATCGCAAGTTATTACGATAATCATTTCAAGAGCGGAATCTCCCCGTCAAACGTCAGGATCTCAGAGCCGCGCTACAGAAAGTCCACGACGCCGCAGTGGGTGTGGTAGATGGCGACGCGGATGTCCAGGTCGTGCTCGGCGGCAAGGCGCGCCAGCTCCGGCGAGGCGGCCAGCTCGGCTGCCGCGGCCCGGGCGTTCGCCACGCTGGCCTCGTAGGGGTCGCGCACGTCGCCCAGGGCCGCGACGATGCGCTCGGTGATGGCGGCCACCGGCCCCGCTTCCCCATCGAGGGCCGCCTTGATGGCGCCGCAGTGGGTGTGCCCCAGCACCAGCAGAAGACGGGTGTGCAAGTGTTCGCAGGCATACACGGCGCTGGCCAGTTCGATGGGCCCCACCACATTGCCCGCCACGCGGATGACGAACAGCTCGCCCAACCCGGTCATGAAGACGTGCTCGGGCACCACCCGCGAGTCGGCGCACGTGATGACGCAGGCGAAGGGGCGCTGACCGTTCTCGAACAGGTCGGCAATGCGCTCCTGGGACAGATCGCGCTCATGGTCGAGCGCCTCCACGTAGATGCGGTTGCCCTCCACAAGCCGCCGCAGCGCCTCCTCGGCTGGCACATGGGCATCCCCGTCGTAGTCGTCAGCGGTATAGCCCGCCGTCGTCAATTTCACAGCTTCATCCTCGCTCATACCGTCTCCCATCTTCCCGCGCGATTCTTTCTGATGGCTCTATAATGGCCCGAAGAGAGAATTTGGGCAAAGGGGCACATCCATGAGCGGGCCGAAGACGAGTCAATTGGAAATCGAGCGGATGATCCGGGCGCAGCTTGAGGCGCTGCTCTCCGACGTGGATCACAGTCGGGCCCGGGCGCGGCGACGCATCGCGGCGCTCCTGAACGAGCTTCTGGACGAGGCCGAAGGTTGTGCCGAAGCCGAGGAGGCCGCTGCCTCCCTGCGGCAGCTCGCCGAGGCGGCCCTCGCGCAGCTGACAGCGGAATGCGCTTTTACGCCGGCAACGGCCATGGCGGAATCCGTCGCCCGGACCGAGCGCTGCTCGTCGCGAGCCGTAGCCATCGCTGATGCCTTCGAGCGCGAGGCGCACCCCCTGGCCGAACGCATCCAGCGAGCCCGCGCCCAAGCCGCAGCCGCGTCCGAAGCACGCGACTTCACCGCCGTGCTGGCCAAGGCCGCCAAAGAGAGCGCCACAGCGGCCGCTGTGGAGGCCGCCCGCTCTTTCATGGCCGATGAGCATTGTCTGCCGTCGGAATCATCGGCCGTCGAAGCCCAGGGCGGATCAAGATCCGCCCCTATGGAGAAGGCTGCTGCAGAGGGGACGGCCATGCAGGTTGAGCCCGTAGGGGGCAACCTCGGTCGCCCCTCGCCCGCTGCTGTGGACGAAAGCGGGACATTGATCGCCCGCAACCATGTGCAAGAGGTCGCCCGTCGGGCGCTCGCGCTCATCGCCTCCCCCTGCACCCTGCCTGCCGATCGCGCCCTGCTCCTGGAAACGACGCGCGAGCTGGGCCCGCAGGCCGCCGCGCAGCTGGCGCTTCTGCTCCCCACCATGGAATCGAACGCCGCAGCCATGGCCGATCTTATCGCCCTCATCGAGGACGCCGAGGCCGACCTGCGCGCCCAGAGCGTCCCCTTCGCGGAAGCGTTCGGCACCTTTGCTACCTTGGAGGAGGCCGTCGGCCGCCTGGAGACGCTGCGGGCCCTCCAGCTTCAAGTCGATCGCAACGCCTACCTGAAGGCCTGCATCGACGCCGTTATGGCACGCCACGGCTACACCATCGCCCGCTCGGTCACTATGGGGCGCGACCTCATGGGCACCCATCGGCTCTTCGGCCGAGAAGACGCCACCGAGGGGCTGCACGCCTTCGTGTCGGATGCGGGCGACCTCATGCTGCAGGTGGCAGGGCTGCCTGGCGGCATCGAGGCAGTGGAAGACGGCGAGGTCGTGACCATGGAGGCGGCTCCTGGCGGGGCGCGCACCGAGCGACTCCTCGCCGACCAGCACGACTTCTGCGCCGTCTACGACGAGATCGCGGAGGATCTGGCCGCCTTCGGCATCACCAACACTGTGCGCTACAAGGCCGCACCCGATACCGCCTTCTGCCGCGAGATGCGAGCCGTCGCAGACGTCGAGGCGCGGGCGGGAATGGCGGAGCGCGACGGAATCCGCGCCTCCAACGAATCTCGCGGGCCAGGGCTGACCGAGGTCAGCCCCTACGGAGAAGATGCGGCGGCGAGGCGCGAAGCGCGGAAGCGCAGGCGCAGCGGCAACGCGACAAGGGAGATGAGATAGCATGCGCCTGTGCTCCTGCGGCTTCGCCAACCCCGACGATGCGATGCGCTGCGCCGCTTGCGGAGGCGCTTTGTCGCACGAAAGCGCAGGTGATACTCTGCTTTTGGAAGACGTGCGGAGCGGGGAGGTCGTCCGCATACCGGCCCCAGGCGGCATCCTTGGGCGCGCCGGCGACTTCTCGCCCGACCTCTTCTCGCCGAGGGTGTCCGGCGCCCATGCCGTGGTGGCCGTCGACAGCGAAGGGCGCTGGACCATCGAGCACACGGGCCGCAACGCGTCGGCCGTGGAGCGTGGTGGCGTCTGGTCGGATCTGCGCTGCGGCGCGCCCCAACCGCTGTTCGGCGGCGAGATGCTGAAGCTGGCCGACATGGTGTTCCGCGTGCAGGTGGGCACCCAGGCGGCCGTGGCGGACGGGGCCGCCGTGGAATCGGACGTGCAGGACGCTCCCGCCGAAACTGCCTGGTCCGTGCGATGTCCCGTGTGCGGGACCGAATATGCCGTGGAAGGCCCCGAAGGTCGCGTTGCCGCCTGCGCGTTCTGCAAGGATCCGCTGGATGCCCGGCAGATCGCGCGCGTCGCGGCGCGGGCCATGTCCGGCCGGTAGGCCGCCATGTTCGTCGACCGCATCTACTTCCCCGTCACCACCTTAGGTCCCGGCGAGCGCGTCGTCGTGTGGACCTGTGGCTGCACGAAGCGATGCCCCGGCTGCGCCAATCCCGAGCTGTGGGAGACGCGCCCCGAGGCCGCCATCGAGCCCGCGCGCCTCGCTGCCGTTCTGAACGACCTTGCCGGGCGCACCGGTGCCCATCGCATCACCTTCACCGGCGGCGATCCGCTGGAACAGGCGCCGGCCCTCGCCTCCGTGCTCGCGGCTATCCGCTCCACCTTCGACGACATCCTCATCTACACCGGCTACACCTTCGGGGAGCTCACCGCCATGCCCAAATTACCGAAAGGCCTGCTTCCCCTCCCCTCCTCCCCGCAACCAAGCAGCGGCGGCCTTCCCAACGAAGGAAGCGCCGGGGCCGCCCCCAGCGCGCACCCGGAGGATGCGCCGCTCATCGACGTGCTCATCGACGGGCCCTATGTCGAGGCGGAAAACGACGGCGTCTGCGCGCTGCGCGGTTCCACCAACCAACGGGTCATCGTGCTCAATCCGGCACTGGAAACCCTGTATCATGAGGAGATGCAGAAACCGCGCTCGGTGCAGAACGCGGTGTTCGACGGCCGGGCGATATCCATCGGCATCCACGGCCGGCCCCAAACGACCCGCGAGAAGGAGTAGCCCCGTGAACATGCCTACCTGGCAGCGCGAGCTGGAGAACTTCATCGGCATCAAGCCGCTCTTCGTGCTGGAGGGCAACGTGTCCGACCTCTACCCGTGGGACTGCGAAGGGCAGACCCAATTCCTTCCCCTCGCCCACATCCTGCCGGAGCTGTTCGCCGCACCGGACGGCACACGTCCCTACCGGTTCCTCTACGTGGATCCGCTGCGGGGCGTGCACGACCCCCTCGGCACCGGCGAGGTGCGCGCGCTCGCCCAGGCGGCCCAGCGCGAGGCGGAGCGCCTCACCGCCGAGGCCGACGCCTTGAACCCCGGCGCCGACCCGGCGAGCCGCCAGCAGCCCTTTGCCGCCAACCGCCTCATCCACGACTCCCTGCTCGTGCGCGCGGCCCTCTCGCGGCGGCTCGGAGAGGAAGAACCCCGCTCCGTCGCCTGCGTGTTCGACTTCGCGAGCCGGCTCGCCTCCTCGCCGGAGGACCTCACTCCCGAGGAGAACGCCGTGTTCATGAACCTGCTCCTCGGCGCGAAAGACGCCATTCGCGGGGACGGCGAGCACGTGAACACCCTCGTCCTTGTCGCCAACAAGGCCACCGACCTGCCCTCCTGGCTTGTGCGCGGCAACCCCGACGTGCGCGTCATCGCACTGCCCAGCCCCGATCGCCCGGCCCGCGAGGCTTATCTCGACATCGCCTTCCCCGACCTTGCCGCGCCCGAGCTCGACCGCCCTCGCGAGAAACTCGTCGACACCACCGACCGCATGCTGCTCACCGAGCTGGACGAGCTGCGGCGTCTGTACGCCCGCGGCGGCACGGCGCCGGAGCATGTCACCGAGCTCGTGGACCTCTACAAGTACGGCATCCGCGAGAACCGCTGGAGCGCCATGATGGACAAGCTGCGCGACGACCCCGCGGCCGCCCTGCGCCGCCGCGTGAAGGGCCAAGAGCCTGCCATCGCCAAGATCGTCTCGGTGCTCAAGCGCTCGGTGCTGGGCTTCTCCGGCATGCAGCACTCATCGGGCACCAAGCCCAAAGGCGTGCTCTTCCTCGCCGGCCCCACGGGCACGGGCAAGACGGAGACCGTGAAGGCGGTCACCGAGCTTCTGTTCGGCGACGAGCGCAGCTACCTGCGCTTCGACATGTCCGAGTACGCCGCCGACGCCTCCGACCAGAAGCTCTTCGGAGCCCCGCCGGGCTACGTGGGCTACGAGGCCGGCGGCCAGCTCACCAACGCCGTGCGCGCCAACCCCTTCTCGGTGCTCCTGTTCGACGAGGTGGAGAAGGCCCATCCCTCCATCATGGACAAGTTCCTTCAAATCCTGGAGGACGGCCGCATGACCGACGGCCAGGGCCAGACGGTGTACTTCGGCGAGACCCTCATCTTCTTCACGAGCAACGTCGGCATCTCCGAAGAGCTCCTCGACGAGCACGGGCGCACCATCGGCCGCCGCAACATCGTGCAGCCCGGCGAGCCCTACGACGTCATCTGCGCCCGGGTCCAGCAGGCCATGGCCACGCACTTCAAGCCCGAGGTCTTGAACCGCATCGGCGACAACATCGTCGTGTTCGACTACATCTCGCCTGAGGCCTCGCGCCTCATCCTGGAATCGCAGATCCGGAAGATCAACGGAAACGTGCGGAACCGCTGCGGCATCACCGTGGCCGCCGCCCAGGCCACACTCGACCTTCTGGCCGAGCGCGCGCTAGCCCCCGAGGTGCGCGAGAACGGCGGCCGCGGCATCGGCAACCTGGTGGAGGATGCGTACCTGAACCCGCTGTCCACCTTCATCTTCGACGAAAACGTGGAAGCTGGCGAAGCCGTAGAAGCCGTCGCCAGCGCCGGCGCTGTCACGTTCCGCAGGGCCGATGGGGGGGCCGGAGCCACTGATGGCTGCTAGCCCGAACATCTCGCGGGAGCCGCGGCGGGACGTGGCACCCACCATCGTGGACGCCGCTCCCACGCTCGTGGACATCGACTCCACCGCCCCCGTCCTCTCCGGTGCCGACCTTCCCTTCCAAGGCGACGGAGACCGCACCTTCACCCTGCACACCGCCGACGTCATCGGAGCCGGCGGCCAGGGCACGGTCGTCGCCGCCACCGATGAGGAGGGCCGCACCTTCGTCGCTAAGATCGCCTACCAGCCCCACGCCGTGCGCGACCGCCTCGCACGCCGGGCCGTGCTCGGCTACCTGCGGCGCCTCATGGCCGAACACCCCCTCGGTGAGGAGCACTTCCGCGAGACGCACCTCATGCCCCTGTACGCCACGGGCCAGATCAGCGACGAGGTGCCGGGGCTCGGCGAGTCCACCTACGATGTGGTCGTCATGCCCCTGTGCGACGACGCCTTCACCCGCGACGGCGCCTCCTTCGAAGAGCTGCGCGACAGGATCATTCCACAGGCCGCCAGCGCGCTTGCGCACCTGCACGACGAGGGCATTGTGCACCGAGACGTGAAGCCGAAGAACCTCTATCTTCTAGAAGGCGAGGTGGTGCTCGGCGACTTCGGCATCTCCTCGGTGCTGGAAGAGGGCCGCGATACCGGCGCCACCAAGGTGGACCGCCGCACGCCGGGCTACTCGCCCCATTCCTCGGTGGTGCAGCGCGAGAACGACTGGTACGCGCTCGGCTACACCATCTGGACGCTGTACAACGGCGGCCGTCACCCGCACCAGACGCTCATCGACGGCGACGACCTGTCGGCGGTGCTCGCCGGCGGACGTCCCGTAGCCTTCGAGGCCCGCGCGCCCGAGCATGAGACGCTGGGCCAGCTCATCTACGGGCTCACCTACGCCCATCCCCAGGGGCGCCTCGGTTACGAGGACATCCAGCGCTGGCTGGCCGACCCGGACGCGTTTCGCTACCGCGACCCGCTGGACGCCGCCGCCATGGCGGGGCCAGCGGGCTATCAGTTCGAAGGCAAGGTCTACGAGAGTCGTGCCACCCTGGTCACGGCGCTGGCGAATAATTGGGAGAAAGCCAAGCGCCACCTGTACACCCACGGGTTGGAAGACTACTTCCGCAAACTCGGCGAGACAGATCTGGCCGTGGCCCTGAACGACATCACCGACCGCGATCCGGACACGCTGCCCGAGGACGAGAACGGCGACGAGGATCTGGGGCTTTCCCGGGCGCTTACGCTCATCGACCCGGCGCGCGGCGCTGTCTTCTGGAAGGGCGAGGCCGTCGTGCCCGGGGCCTCCGCCGTAGATGCCCTGTTTGCGCGAGCCTCGGCCACGCCGCTCGGCTTCTACCGCCTTATCGCCGACGAGGAAGCGGTGCGCGACCTTCTGGGCATCGTGGCCGTGGCCGGCTTTTCGGGCCCGGCCCGCGCCGGACTTAAGTGGCTGCGCGAGCACGAGGACGCGAATTTGGGCGAGAAGGTGGACCGCGTACTGGCGGTGCTCGAGGCCACGGCGGCCGACAAGCAAGCCGTGCGCGCCTTCGCCGTCCGCTACGGAAGCGACGGCTGGGCGGCGTGGGTGCAGCGGAACTTGAAGGCCTACCACGGGCGCACCGGCGCCGGAGACAGGCTCATCCGGGCCGTGGGCTCCACGGCCGTGGACGACTCCGCCCCTCTTGCCGCCACCGCCGAGGCCCGCGCCCGCCTGGTTCAGCGCGCCGACGACATGGCCGCCCACACCGAGGCGAGCCCGCACATCCACCACTTCGGCATCGTCCGCGCAAGCGAGGCGGTGGTGCCCGCCACGGCTGCCGGCTACTTCACCGCGGAGCTGTTCGGCCGCCCCGTGCCCCGAGGCTTCGTCACCGAGCTCATGGAGGTCTCCGCTACCGATAAGGGCGCCGTGGCCTGGGCCCGCAAGCACCTGCGCGGTGCCCGCAGCGACACCCTTGCCGAGGACGCCGTCGCGGCCCTGGAGGAGGCCGCTTCCCAGATA
Source organism: Adlercreutzia sp. CNCM I-6216 (assembly GCF_977113345.1). Taxonomy (NCBI): domain Bacteria; kingdom Bacillati; phylum Actinomycetota; class Coriobacteriia; order Eggerthellales; family Eggerthellaceae; genus Adlercreutzia; species Adlercreutzia sp. CNCM I-6216. The sequence goes on along the minus strand of NZ_CDSBIE010000003.1, from coordinate 110,224 downwards.
GATGCGCTGGCCGACGCCGAGGGAAAGCACGCTCCTGTGGACGGCCTTTCCAAACCCGCCTTTTTCGGACGGCTCGTCCTCGCGGTCGCCTTCGTCCTTTTGGTGTGCTTCGTCACGCCCCGCTTCACCTTCGGAAGCTGGAAGAACGGCGTCGTGAACGCCGGCGAGCCGCTCGCCACGGCGGCCACGGTGCTCATCTCCCCCACCGGCATGGGAGAAAACTCGGTGTACCCGGACGCGCTCTGGGACATCTCGGCCGTGCCCACGGCCACCTTCACCGGAGCGGCGCTCCTCGGTTTTCTGGCGGCGGCCGCCACCGTGCTCGCCCCCAAGTTCGCCAGCGCCGCCTTCGCCATCCGCGGCGTGCGCACCCGCGGGCAGACGCGCCGGCGCGCCACGGCCCTGCGCAAGGAGGCGGCCCGCATTGCGGAAGGCGGCGGCGAGGCCGCCTGCTGGATCACCGGCAACGAGGAAGGGCCCGTCCCGGTGGCCCGAGACACGAGCGCGTTCATCGCGAAGACCCGGGCGCGCCGGCACCCCGAGGCCACCGCCACGGCCCTTTCCAAAGGGTTTTTCTGGGGCGGGGCGCTCATCGCGGCGGCCGGCGTCACCATCGTCACCGCCTCGGGACTGGGCTATGGCGCCTGGGCCGACCTGGCCAGCGAGACCGGTTGGTACTTCCTGCAGGACCAGCTCATCTGGGGTATCGCCTACTGCGGCCTGGCCGCCCTCTCCTTCGCCGTCATCGCCGTCGCGCGGCGCGAGCATCCCACCATGGTCACGCTGACGCTTCTGACCATCGCCTGCGTCATCCCCTTCCTCGTCCTGTTCGCAGGCACCATCGGCATCTTCATCGTCGTCCTGTACTTCATCTTCTCCCTCTTCCGCCGCTAGGAGCGCCCCATGAGCACCGATACGCCTTCAACCGACACTGCCGACGTAAGCTCCGCCGCCTCTCTGGCCACCCTGGTGCACCGTCGCCAGAACCTGCAGATCCTCGCCACCTTCGCCGCCCTCGTGGCGCTTGTGCTGCTGCTCAACCTCACGCCGGTGCCGGGCTGGGTGTGCTCGTTCATCGAGCTGGAGCCCGACGTTCCCGCCGACCTGCTCGGCGAGGCCTACTGGGACGACTGCTTCGGCGGCCCTCTGGGCGATTTCGCCGCCGGGTCGCTTCCCCGCCCCGAGCATTTGAGCTACGCCCCCGAGGCCGACCAGTTCCTCGCCGAACTGGAAAAGCTCGCCGCCCAAGAAGAGGTCATCGAAGCCGCAGAAGCCGAGCAAGCGGAGGCGGAACAGAGTGAAAAGGAGTCTTGAGAGATTCGCCCTAGTTACGCGCCTTTTATGCCCAGCCGATCAATCTGCGCCCGCGCGAACACCTCGATATCTCGCAGCTTCGAAAGGGTCGCTCCCAGAGCGTCTTCCGTAATCTCACAACAAGCGCAACCAGAACGGCGAAAAGGATATAGGGAATCACCTTGATGAATTCATCCTAGCACGCAGGCGGCAGAGCACCAGCAACTATTGCGCACTTATAGGTTGCCCTTGGTGCGGATCAGTGTAATAGAGACGCTCCGGCGGCAAAAAACCAACGACTGACCTCTTCGAACCTGACATTGCGAATGGTCACAGACAATCTGACCCGTCCACGCCCGTACGGCGACGGGAACGGGCGTGATTTGGTAGACTGAGCCGGAACAATTACCAGGGCGCGAAGTGCGCGCCCTGCCGACCGTCGCGAGCGAGGAGCCGCCATGCAGATCACCCCTGCCGAAGTTGCCGAGACCCTAGCCATGGTGTCCAAGCAGAACTTGGACATCCGCACCATCACGTTGGGCATCAACCTGCGTGGCTGCGTGGACGCCGACGTCAATGCGCTGGCCTCGAAGGTTTACGACCGCATGACCTCGGCCGCCGAGAAGCTCGTACCCACCGCCGAGCAGCTCGAGCGCGAGTTCGGCATCCCCATCGTGAATAAGCGCATCTCGGTCACCCCCATCGCGGAGATCTGCGCCGCGGTGACCGCCGACGACCTCACGCCCGTGGCCGTGGCCATGGACCGCGCCGGCAAGGAGGTGGGCGTCGATTTCGTCGGTGGCTTCTCGGCGCTCGTGCACAAGGGCGCCACCCGGGCCGATCACAAGCTCATGGACTCCATCCCCACCGCGCTCGCCGCTACCGACCGCGTCTGCGCCTCCGTGAACGTGGGCAGCACGCGTGCCGGCATCAACATGGACGCCGCCTTCAAGATGGCCGGCGTCATCAAGCGCGCCGCCGAGCTCACCGCCGACCGGCAGTGCATCGGAGCCGGCAAGCTCGTCGTGTTCTGCAACGCCGTGGAGGACAACCCCTTTATGGCCGGCGCCTTCCACGGCTCCGGCGAGGCCGACGAAGTGGTGAACGTGGGCGTGTCCGGCCCCGGCGTCGTGCGCGCCGTGCTCGCCGACCTGCCGAAGGAAGCGGACCTCACCACTGTGGCCGAGGCCATTAAGGCCACGGCCTTCAAGATCACCCGCGCCGGCGAGCTCATGGCCCGCGAGGCCTCGCGCCGCCTCGGTGTGCAGCAGGGCATCCTGGATCTGTCGCTCGCCCCCACCCCGGCCGAGGGGGACTCCGTGGCCGAGATTCTGGAGGCCATCGGCGTGGGTCAGTGCGGAGGCCCCGGCACCACGGCGGCGCTCGCCATGCTGAACGACGCCGTGAAGAAGGGCGGCGTCATGGCGTCGTCTTCGGTGGGCGGCCTGTCCGGCGCCTTCATCCCCGTGTCTGAGGACGCCGGCATGATCCGCGCCGCTGAGGACGGGGCGCTTTCCATCGAGAAGCTGGAGGCCATGACCTGCGTGTGCTCCGTGGGCCTCGACATGATCGCCGTGCCGGGCGACACCACCCAGGAGGCCATCTTTGGCATCATCGCCGACGAGTGCGCCATCGGCATGATCAACAGCAAGACCACGGCCGTGCGCCTCATCCCCGCCATCGGCTGCCAAGTCGGCGACCAGCTGGACTTCGGCGGCCTTCTCGGCTACGCCCCGGTCATGCCCGTGAACCCCTACGCCGGCACCGTCTTCGCCCACCGCGGCGGCCGCATGCCCGCCCCCTTGAACTCGCTGAAGAACTAGCGGCTCGAAAACCATGATCTGCGCTTCCCTCGCGTCAAAATGCACCACGAATCGAGAACGGAAAATCGCCTAACCGGGGTGCGTGATTTTGTTGCCGACTATTTCCCGGTAGGTAGTTCCAAAAGACTAGCCGTGCAACTATAATAGAGGCATACCAGCAAAGCCCGCTTCCTTCGTCATCCAAAACTCAGGTAGCACGGGCGGCGCAGGTGCAGTTGAATTAGAAGGGCCAGTTAGCGCTGGCCCTTTCTCTTTATCAACCTCAAACTGTCACTTTTTCATTTTCGTCGCAAAGTACCCTGGACACTTTCTCATTTTCGTCGCATACTAACGATAAGCTATAATCAGCGGCGAAGGAGGCATCATGCTGAAGCGAGCTGCCTACGAGCGACTTGTAAGTTGGAAGAAAGATCCCCACCACCGCGCTCTGCTTGTGGACGGCGCGCGACAGGTGGGAAAGACCTACCTCGTCCGCGCCTTCGCCCAGAGGCACTACGGCACCACCATTGAGATCAACTTCGTTGAGTCCCCCGAAGCGAAAGCCATCTTCGCGGGGAACCTCGATGCCGATACCCTCATCCCCCAGCTCTCCGCATTCAGCGGCACCGCCCTCACGCCGGGAGACACGCTCATTTTCCTCGACGAGATCCAGGAGTGCCCGCGGGCGCGCACGGCCATCAAGTTCCTCGTGGAGGACGGCCGTTTCGATTACATCGAGTCCGGCTCTCTCCTCGGCGTCACCTACGAAAACGTACCCTCCCTCCCCGTCGGCTACGAGAGCGAGCTGACGCTTTATCCCCTTTCCTTCGAGGAATTCTGCTGGGCCCTCGGAGAAAACGAGACAGCCCTCGAGATGGCGCGCGCGTGTTTCAAGGAAGAAGCCGCCGTGCCCGCCGTCATCCACCAGAAGCTCATGGAGCTGCTCAAGTACTACTTGATAGTGGGCGGCATGCCGGCCGCCGTGGCCCGATTCGCCCAGACCCGCGACATCGCCCAAGTGCAGAGCGTCCAGAAGGACATCTTAAAGCTGTACCGGGCCGACATCGTGAAGTACGCCCGCAACAAGGCCCACGTCGGCGCTATCTTCGACGCTATCCCTGCTGAGCTCAGCAAGAAGAACAAGCGCTTCAAGCTCTCCGACCTCGCAAAGTCGGCACGCAGCGAGCGCTACGAGAGCGACTTCATCTGGCTGGCCGACGCCGGCGTGGCGATCCCCTGTTACAACGTGACCGAGCTCGTGGCACCGCTGCGCCTCAACCGCCAGCACAGCGTCTTCAAGCTGTTTTTGTGCGACACGGGACTCCTCGTCGCCATGCTCGGCGACGGCGTGCCGTTCAAGGTACTCCAGGGAGAGCTTGACATCAACTGGGGCGCCATATTGGAGAACGCCTTCGCCCAAATGCTCACAGCCAACGGATTCGACGCGCTCTACTACGAGAAGGCCAAGCACGGAGAGATCGATTTCGTCGTGCAGAAGAGCGGTAAGGTGGTGCCCATCGAGGCGAAATCCGGCCGGATATTCCGCGCCCACGTCGCCCTCGACAACGTCCTGCGTGTCAAGGAGTGGGGGCTCGATTTCGCCTACGTCTTCTGCCGTGAGAACACGACGGTGGAAGTGGAAATTCCCGAGGGGCGCGACATCCAATGCGCCATCGCCTACATGCCCTGGTATATGCTCGCTTTCCTCAAACCCGACGCCCTTCCCGATTCCTTCGTCGTGGAGCTTCCCTGACGGAAGGCGACCTAGGTGCTGCGCCCATTGCAGCTTCAGAACTTTGCATTTTTGCCATTTCGCCTCTTTTCAACTTTGCATTTTTGCCATATTGGCCATATCCACTTTGTCAGTTTCATCGCAAGGCACGCTCGCCCTCGGTTTTCCCGGAGCAACGCGCTAGCATAGCCCCCAGAAAGCGCCCGCTGCATGCGGGCCCAACCCCCTTCGCCCAAGGAGCAAACGATGATCAAGACGTTCAAGATGAAGCTGTACCCCGGCATGGAAGAGGAGTACGAGCGGCGGCACAACGAGCTGTGGCCCGAGATGATCGACATGATCCACGCCCACGGCGGCCGCAACTACACCATCGCGCTGGACCCGGACACGCTGACGCTGTTCGGCTACATCGAGATCGACGACCCCGAGCGGTGGGCCGCCGGCGCCGATACGGCCATCAACCGGAAGTGGTGGGACTTCATGGCCGACATCATGGAGACCAACGAGGACAACTCGCCCGTTTCCATCGACCTGCCCGTGTTGTTCCACTTGGACTAGGCGCAGAGAGCGCATGTGCGAGCAGGCGCTCCGCCCGGGCCATCCAACCGCCTAGATTTCTCCCAAATTCTGCAAAGCAACCGCATCTGCAGCGCGCAACGCCGCCTCACACGGCTCGATCGCGTAGTTCGGCTGCGTTATGACCGGATCGGGCATCGTGGCCACACGCTCGACCATGAGCGGATGATCGGCGATGTCGTCGTAGATGCCGAAGTCCAAGGCCCGCTGGGGGCACGCCTCCACGCAAATCGGCCCGAGGCCGGCGGCGACGCGATCGAAGCACCCGTCGCACTTCTCGATGTGCGCACTCGCCTCGCTGAAACGCGGGGCGTGATAGGGGCACGACAGGGCGCACACCTGACATCCCGTGCAACGCGCGGCATCGACCCTCACGAACCCGAAATCGTCCTTGGCAATGGCATCGGAGGCGCAAAAGCGCAGGCAGACGGGATTCGTGCAATGGTTGCAGGACATGGAGACGTAGAAGGCGAACACGTCGTGCTCCCACGCGCCCTCGTCGTTTTGGATCCAGGTTCCCCCCGCATACTCGTGCACAGTGCGGAAAGCCGGACCTGTGCCCAGATCATGGTAGTCCCGGCAGGCCATCTCGCAGGTCTTGCAGCCCGTGCAGCGCCGCTGGTCGAACGAGAAGCCGAACTGATGATGCGGGTCGCCCGAGGAACCCGCGCCAGATACGATCGGCATCTTCGCGCGCGTCATCGCGCCACCTCCCCTCGTCCCGCTGCCTCACGCCGCGCCGCTTCCGCCCGCTCGGCATCGGTCAAGGGGCGCAGACGGACCAAGCACGAGTTGTGGGGGTTGCCGTGCGACCACGCCGTCGGCTCGTCGGAGGAGACCGTGTTGGCGCAGCCGCCCCAGTCGAGACGATCCCCCCACATGTCCGCATCGTGCCACGCGCCCTCCGGCAGCGCTACCACGCCCGGCATGATGCGCGGCGTCACCCGCACTCGGCATACGAGGGCGCCCCGATCGTTTTCGACGACCACCAAGCCGCCCGAGACAAGCTGAAGTCGTTCGGCATCGACGGGATTCACCGACAGGCGCCGGGGCGCCACGACCGCAAGCTCAGGTACGTTGGCGAACGACGAGTGTGCGCTCTGGCGCCCGTGGCAGCTGATCATCTGGAAGGGATAGGGGCCGACAAGCGCCGCCTCGGCGCCCTCGGGCGCGGCGATATACGCCGGAATCGAGCTTACGGGAAGACCCGGGTCGGCCGCCAAGAGCTCCGCGATCTTTTGGTCGTATATCTCGATCTTCCCCGAGGGCGTGGGCAAGGGGCACCCCTCCGGATCGCGTCGGAAAGCGGCATAGGCCACCGTCTCGCCCTCGTAGGGACGCCGCACGATTCCCCGTTCGGCCAGCTCGCGCAATGCCTCGTCATCATGGGCGAAGCGGCTCTCGCGCAACCGCAGCCCATCCATCTCGCCCAACGTGGAGGCACCTTCGCAAAAGGCCTCTTCCACCCCAAGCCGCCGCGCAAGATCGCGAGCCACGTCCCACGCGCACCGGCGATCGAACGCATTGCCGCCCCATGATGCGGCCACGATGACGCCGCGCACGCCGTCGGAGTTCCCCGACGACACGAGCACGTCGCGCTCGGCCTGAGCCACATCGGGCAGTACGATGTCGGCATATCTCATGGAATCGGTCATCATCACGTCGATGCCCACGATGAACTCGCACAGGCTCTCGTCGGCGAGGATCTCGTGAGTCCGATTGACGTCGGCGTGCTGGTTGGTGAGCGCGTTTCCCGCATGGTTGATGATCAACTTCACCGGCGAGGGCAGACGCGCGGCGCCACGCACGCCGTCGGAAGCCGTAAGAGCGCGCCCCCGCTCGACCGCGCGCGACCAGAGAAACGCGGGGATGGCCACATCAACCGGGTTCTCCCCCACTGGATCATCGGGAAGGACAGGCCGGAAAAGCCGCTCGCGGGCGCCGCTGTTCGTGCCGGGAAGACCGAAGTTGCCCGTAAGCAGGGAAAGCAGGCAGATCGCTCGGGCCGATTGCTCGCCGAGGGCCGTGCGCTGCGGGCCCCATCCCTGCATGATGAACGCCCGCCTTGCGCCGGCCAGCTCGCGCGCGAAAGAGGCGATGCGCGCCGAGGGGCACCCGGTGATGCGCGCGGCCCACTGCGGCGTTTTCGCCACTCCGTCCGGGCCCTCCCCCAGCACGTAAGCGCGGTAGCTCTCCGAGGCGGGTGCGCCCGCGGGCATCGTCGCGCCGTCGTAGCCGATACAGTACCGATGAAGGAATTCCTCATCGGCAAGGCCCTCGGTGATGAGCACCCAGGCCACGCCGGCCACGAAGGCCGCATCGGTGCCGGGGCGGACGGGGATCCACGCATCGCTCTCGCCTGTCGCCGCATCGCTCTGGCACGGATCGATCGCGATTACCCTGAAAGGGCGCCCCTCCCTCGCGGCCTCCTCGCGCGCCTGCGCGAGACGATGCGCTCCGCTCGCCCCGCCCATGCGCGTGAGCGCCGGGTTGGCGCCGAAAAACACCACCAGATCGGCATGGGACGCTTCGGAAAGCAGCGAGCCGGTGTAGTAGCCGTCATCGCCGTACAGCGACATGCACGCCGTCTGCAGCTGCATGCAGCTGTAGTCGCCATAGATGCCCAAGTGTCCGCCGTAACAGTTCATCAGCCGTTCGAACGGCGAGCCGGAGCCCGACCATATCGCCGTCGCATAGGGAAGGAGCACCGCCTCGTTGCCCCACTGCGCCACCGTGTCGCGGATGCGCTCCGCAATCTCATCGAGGGCCTCATCCCAACTGATAGGCTCGAACTGGCCCGACCCTCTCGGCCCCACCCGGCGCAGCGGCTCATTCAGGCGATCGGGGCTGCCCAGCCAATAGCGCAGGGCCCGACCACGCAGGCACGCGCGCATCTGCAGATTGCCGGGCTCCTCGTCGCCGCAGTCGGTTTCCGTCCAGAGGATCTCGCCCTCGCGCGCCCGAAGGCGCAGCGCGCAGCGGGATCCGCAGTTCACCGCGCAGGTCTGCCACACCTCGCGCGACCCGTCCCGCCCAGACGACCAACCCTCGCGCCTCACCATGAAAGCTCCCCCAGCTCGTCGAGGGCCGCGTCCTCCAGCTCGAGCAGGTGCTTGAGGGCACGCTGCACCGCCCGCTCTTCCACTGCCTCGCCGAACATCGACACGAGCACGGCGTACAAGTCGTCGGCCACATCCTGCACGCAGAGCATCCCCTGCGGCGTGAGCTTGAACAGGATGCCGCGCGCATCGCGGTCGTCGGGAACGCGCACGAGGTAGCCCTGCTCCTCCAGGCGAACCGAGGCGGTGGTCACATAGGCCCGGCCCGTCCGCAGGAAGGCCACCACATCGCGGGCGCGCAGCATCCTCGTCGCCGTGCGGCGCTTCGGGTAGAGCTCCAACAGGAAACGGAAATCGGTGAACGACAGCGACGTCGCCTTCTTGATCGCGACCAGCACGGCGCCGTGGAGCATGGCCGTCGCCGCCAGCCCGCGCCGGGCGTCGAACACCCCGACGGACTCGCCCGCACGAGAACCGCTCGCGTAGTAACTCCCCGGGAGGGAGAACGCCCTCCGGAGCAAGTCAGCCAAAACGGCGCGCTCCTCATCGGCCAGTCCGCCCACGCACAGCGCGAAGAACACATTCAAGCGCTTGGTCAGCTCCATCGTTCTCTCACGGCCGGCCCGCGTCAATTCGATGCAGCCGTCCTCGCAGGGCCTGACGAGCCCCTGATCGGCAAGAACGGCCACTGCCTCATCGATATCGGAAGGCTTCAGTACCAAGAGCCGCGCGACGCGCACCGGGCGCACATGCTCGGACTCGGGCAGCGTCAGCTGCTCCAGAAGGCGAAATTGAAGTTGGGTCATCTGCTTGGGAAGGAGTTTGGCCACGCCCCGGTTCGCCTTGGCGAGCACGGCGCACCACAAGGTGACGCTATGGGCCTTCGCGTAGTCCACCCGTGCCGCCCCCTTCCGCCTTCGTGTCCGATCGGCGCAAAGAAAGCGCCTGCGTCTGCGGCATTATAGCGCACGCAGGCACAGGCGCTCGGCGAGAAAGCGCTCTTCTTTAGGCTGCACAGGTTGATGCGCTCGGCGAGAAGGCCCGCACAACGCCAAGCAGACCCTCGGCGAGATCGGCCAGCAGACCGTAGTAGGTCGCCCCCTCCTCATAGAGTGCCGTCGTAAACCGCCCGAGCCAGGGGAGCAGGTCGGCCTCCACGAACGATTCCAGCAAAGCCGCCTCTTCCGTCCCCGCAGGGCCGCCCGAGGCCGCCCGCCGCGCAAGCTCGCTGCAGTAGAGAAGCTCGATACCGACATGATCGGCGTACTGGTTGTTCTCGTTCGACACCTCGAGGGCCGCCTGGCGAAGGCGCTCCCGCATGCGAAACGTCGGCTCGCCGAACCCGTTCGTCACGCCCTCCTGCACGTAGAAGGACTCCCACGGCGCCACCGCCGGCTCCGGCGGCCCGATGAACAGGCGCGCGTACTCCACCGAGACAGCGCGCACGCGCTCGGCGCGCGGCACGTTCTCGCCCTCGGCCGCCCAGGCGAACAGCCCATCGAGGGCACACGCCGCCTCCTCGCTCCCGAAATCGGGGAAGGCCGCCCAGAAGGCCCGGTCGAGCGCCGCATCGGACGTCTGGCTCATCGGGGCGAGAAACGAATTTCCCACAAAGGCCAGGGCACGTGCCAGCTCATCGGCGGCGGCCTCCGCATGTTGCGCGGCCTTTTCACGCTCCAAAGTGCACTCCATGACGCATTCCCTTCCTTCTCCTCGATCCTACTTCTCGCGACGCTCCACGATCAGCTTGCTCGCGAGCACCATGAACGCCAGGATCACCAGCGAGATCACGCCGGCGGCCACGAGGATCTCGATCGGCGTGGGGGCATACGAGCTCAGCACCGCGAACGACGCCGTGCCCGTCGCGTGCGCCGCCTCGCTCGAGCCGGAGATGATGCCCGGCGCTCCCATCACGTTGGGAACGATGAAGGCAGTGAACAAGAGCCACACGCGCTTGCAGAACACACCCACCACGATGAGCACGCAGGCCACGTTGATCAGCACGGCGCTCTGGCGGTTCTTCGCGAACACGAGGATGCAGAACGGAATCACCAGACCGCAGATGATCTCGAACCAGAAGAAGGGAGCGGTGGGCCCGGTCGTCAAAAGCGCCAAGGTCTCCGCTCCAGCCGCTCCGGGATAGGCCATAGTGAGCACTTCGCAGAAGATGAAGAACGCGTCCACCGCCACGCACGTGCACAGAAGGCCGGCGAGCATGGCCATAAGCTCGCGAGAGGTGTCGTAGATGCCGGCCTTCTTCAGAACGCCGAGCACGACGAGCAGAAGCGCAAGACCCGAGTCCATGGCGCTTGCCACGAAGATGGGGGCCATGATGGCCGTATACCAGCCCTCCTTGGCAGCCTCGAGGCCGAAGATCCACGCCGTTACCGAGTGCACCAGGATGGCGCAGGGAAGCGCGAAGCGCGACACGATGGACACGGCGTGCTGGTTGCCGCGCGTCATGAACACGAGGTAGAGCACGTTGATGATGAGGTAGCAGGTGATGACGCACACGTCCCACAGAAGCGGGGAGGTCGGATTGGGGCCGGTCAGGATGCGCCACACGCGCTGGATGCCGCCCAAATCGATGAGCACGAACATGCCCGCCGCGCAGATGCACACCGTGGAGAGGATGATGGCGGGAAGCGCCACCGCCTTGAACTTCGTGATGTGGAATACGCTCGCCGAGGAGGCCACGATGAGGCCGCCGGCGGAAAGACCCACGAAGAACATGAAGTTGGTGATGTAGAGGCCCCACGAGGTGCCGTTGTTCATGCCCGTCACCGTCAGGCCGAAGATGAGCTGGTACACCCAGCACCCCACGCCCACGGCCACCACCACGGCCAGGATGGCCGCCAGGACTTTGTATCGCTTGATCAGTTCCATGAGAGCCTCCTATTCGAAGTAGTGAACGGACGGACGGGTGCCCTGGCCTTCCAGGAGCGTCCACGCCTTGCGGTTCAGGATGGTCTGGGAGATCTCGCTGTCCGGATCGTCCAAGTCGCCGAAGATGCGCGCATGGGCCGGGCAGCACACGACGCACATGGGCTCCTCGCCGCGGTCGGTGCGCTCCTTGCACAAGGTGCACTTCTCGGCCACGCCCTTGGGACGCACCGGCACCTCGGCATCGCCGTAGTTGGCGCCCGTCACGCGCACCGGCGTCTGCCAGTTGAAGTTGCGCGCGTTGTAGGGGCAGGCGGCCATGCACATGCGGCAGCCGATGCACTTGTCGTAGTCGATCTCCACGCGGCCCTTGTCGTCCTTGTAGGTGGCGCCGGTGGGGCACACGCGCTGGCACGCCGCGTTCTGGCAGTGCTGGCAGGCCACGGGCAGAAACGTGCGCGTCACGTTGGGATAGGTGCCGAGCGCGCCGTCCATAACGTCGCAGTCCTCGGTGAGCACGCGGTTCCAGAGCATCCCCTCGGGCACGTTGTTCTGCATCTTGCACGACAGGGCGCAGGTGTGGCAACCGACGCAGCGGTCGAGATTGATAGCAATGGCTAGTCTGGTCATGATGTCCCTCCTACGCTTTCTCGATCTCGACGAGCGTGTCGGAGAACGGGATCACCGGACCGCACATGAGGTCGTAGCCGCGCTCGATCATCGTGTTGTTCGTAACATTCTGCAGGTTGCCCGCGACGGTGTAATCGGCCGTGGCCGCCTCGTAGATGCGCACCGAGCCGGGACGAATGGCGTTGTTCGCGGCCGCGTGCACCTTAAATTCGCCGCGATCGTTGAACACGCGCACCACATCGCCCGTCTCAAGGCCGCGGCTGGCCATATCGGCCGGGTTCAGCATGACGAGGGGCTCATACATCAGCTGGAGCCAGTCTGAATCGTAGAACTGGTTGTGGATGCGGAAGCGCGTGCGCGTGTTGGTGAGCTGTAGCGGGAACTGCGCGCGCAAAGACTCGTCGGCGATCTCGGTGCAGGGCTCCCACTGGGGCAGCTGCTGATCGAAGGGGACCATGCCGTCGTAGTACAGCTCCATGCGGCCCGTCGGCGTCGGGAACACCTGATCGGGCACAACCTCGCGGATGACCTCGCGATCGGGCACGGGCCACACGGCGCCGTTCTCCGAGATCTTCTCCACCGTAAGCTCCGACACCCACGGCTCAGTCGAGGTGGACAGAATCGCGTTGCAGCGATCGACCGAGCTTTCGGGGATGCCGGCCTTAAGACCGAGGCGGCTCGCCAACTCGCGCTGGATCCACAGGTCGGTGCGCGCCTCGAAGAGCGGGTCGATGATCTTCTCCTGGATGACGATCTGGCTGTAGCCCGCCTTCACATTGCCGAACGGCTCGTCGTACTCGAAGCGCGACGTGCACGGCAAGATGTAGTCGGACCATTTCGCGCCCTCGGTGAAGTAGGGGTCCATGGTCACGATGAAGTCGAGCGTATCGGCCCAGTCGCACGTCACATTCATGTTGGCCAGATGCTGCGCCACGATGTCGCCGCAGAAGATGGCCGCATGGCAGTTGTTCTCCCGGTAGGGCATGTCGTAGATGCTCACCTCGGACGCCGCGGCGGCCCAGTCCTCCGGCAGCGCCCACGCGCCGAGCGCCGGAGCGTAGCTGTTGTAGGACTGGCCCACGTAGACGCCCACGCCCGCGCCCGGCTTGCCCACGTTGCCCGTAATGGCCACGAGCACGGCGGCGGCATGCCCGGCGATATCGGCGTTGGTCATCTTGTCGTTGCCGCCCCACCCGAGCGCCAGCGACGAGGGGCCCTCGGCGTACTCCTCGGCCAAGCTGGCGATGCGCTCGGCGGGAATGCCCGTGATCTCGGCCGCCCAATCGACCGTGTAGGGCTTCTGGCCCTCCACGAGCACATCCCACACCGTGACCGCGTTGCGACCGCGCACCTGAGTCGTGCCGGAGATCGCCGGCGTGTCGCACTGGGTGTGGTGGACGGGGTTGCCGGTGACCGGATCGATGACGAAGTAGGGGTTCTGCTCGGGCGTCTCCGGCTCAGCTTCCGCCGCCTCATCGACCGGCGCGATCTCCTCGTGATCGCGGATGAGCAGACCCGTCTCGGCATCGACGAGGAACGGCATCGTCGAGTGCTGCGCCATGAAGTCCTCGTCGGCAAGATCGTTGTCGATGATGTGCGAGATCATGCCCAAAAACAGCGCCGCATCGGTGCCGGGCTCGATGGGAATCCACTCGTCGGACTTCGAGGCCGTCGTGGAGTAGTGCGGATCGACCGTCACCATGTGCGCGCCGGCTTCCTTGGCGTCGAAGAACGTGAACACGTTGGGCAGGCTCGACTCGCAGTAGTTCGACCCCACGGTGAGCACGAGCTTCGAGCGCTGCCAGTCGCGCGCCTCGGGGGCGCACATCGCGTATCCCGCGCCGAAGCCCATGGCCGGGTCGAGCCCGTTGCCGGTGCCAACATCGATGCCGTCGAAACCGCCGGTCTGCGCGCCCAGCATGGGGGCAAGGAAACCGAAGTCGGCCTCGGCGGTGGCCAGCACCATGATGGAGTCGCGGCCGTAGGCGTCCTGCGTGGTCTTGATGAGCTCGGCGACCTCGTCGAGCGCCTCATCCCAGCTGATCGGCTCGAACTGTCCGCTTCCGCGCTCGCCGACGCGCTTGAGCGGCGTCTGCACGCGGCCCTTTCCGTAGATGTGCGCGACCTCCGAGATGCCCTTCAGGCAGATGGTCTGGAAGTCGGGGTTGCCCACGCCGTTGGGCTGGACCTTCACCATGCGCCCGTCGCGCACCGTGCACGCCAGCGAGCACATGCCCCCGCAATGGCTCTGATGGTAGGTGCGCGCCACATGCTCCTCGGGCGCGGCCTCGGCCGAAGCGGGCGCCAGCCAACCGTCGGCAGTCGCCATGCTCGCCACGCCGGCGAGCCCCGCAACGCCGGCCGCAGCGCCGGCGGTCTTCAGGAAACCGCGACGCGTCAGCCGTCCGCGCGTGCTTGAAGACTCGGTCATCTCTCCTCCTTGCTCTCGCTTTCAAACAGGTTTTGGAACCGCGCAAAAGTATAGGAGCGAAGGGCGCGAAATTCTAGGAAACAAGTTTTTTACTTATAGGATTTGACCTGGATTTTTACAAAAAATTGAAGGTATTTTGGTAAACAAAAGGAGGCGATGCGCTTTCGCTATAATCTAGTGAAACCCACGAGCGCATTTGACGAGAGAGCGAGCGCGAGCATGCACAGGCACACCCCCATCAAAGTGAGGTACGGCGAGACGGACATGATGGGGGTGGTCTACCATGCGAACTACCTGCTGTACTTCGAGGACGCCCGCATCGACTTCCTGGACGCGCTGGGCTTCTCCTATGCGGAGCGCATCGAGGGGGCCGGCTACATGAGCCCCATCCACGACATCGAGATCCACTACAAGGCGCCGCTGCGCTACGGCGAGGCGGGCGTCGTGCGCACGTCGGTCGCGAAGAACCTGCCCATGCGCACGGTCTACCGCCAGCAGGTGTACCGGGCGGAAGATGTTTCGGAAGGCGAGGCGGCTGACGGGATCGAGGGCGATCCGGGCACGGAGGGCACTGCGGCAGCTTCCTGCCACGAGCCCCACCTGCGCGAGGGCGCGACCCCGCTCGTGGACGCGCTCGTCACCGTGTGCGTCGTCGAGCGCGACACCTTCAAGCCCGTGAGTCTGCGCCGCACCTTCCCCGACCTCTACGCCAAGTACGAGGACATCGTGGAAGAGGCCTGATTGCAGCGCGGGGCCGCTCCCCCACGAGGGAGAACGGCCCCTTTCGTATTGGCAGTATGCCTCTAGCGCAACGTAGCGTACATGACGGCCTTAATGGTGTGCATGCGATTTTCCGCTTCTTGGAAAACACGGGACTGCTCGGATTCGAACACCGCGTCCTCCACTTCCATCTCCGTCACGCCAAACTGCTCGGCAATCTCAGCGCCGATCGTCGTGTTCGTGTCATGGAACGAGGGGAGGCAGTGCATGAAAATTGCCCCGGGATTCGCCTTCGCCATAACCTCCTCAGTTACGCGGTAGGGCTCCAAAAGCGCAATGCGATCGCACCACAAATCGGCCGACTGACCCATGCCGACCCACACATCGGTGTAAACGGCATCCACGCCCTGAATGCCCTCGTCGATATCGTCAGTCATGGTGAGGGTCGCCCCGCTTACCGCTGCCAATTCCTGGCAAGCTTTCCACAGCTCGGGACGGTACGTGCGATTGCCCGGAACGTCGGCCTGGGGCCCTACCTGCACAAAATCGATGCCGAGCTTGGCGCAAATAACCAAGAGAGACGAGGCGGTATTGCCCACCTGGCCGAAGAAGGCCAGCTTGCGGCCGCGCAGATCGTCCCCGAACTCCTCCCGCATGGTCAAAATATCGGCCAGAGCCTGGGTGGGGTGAAACTGGGCGGTAAGTCCGTTCCACACGGGAACGCCGGCATTCGCCGCTAAATCCTCCACGACCGACTGCTCAAAGCCGCGATACTCGATGCCGTCGTACATGCGGCCGAGCACGCGGGCGGTGTCCTCGATGGACTCCTTCTTGCCCATTTGGGAGGAACCGGGATCCAGGTAGGTCACGCCCATGCCGAGATCCATGGCGCCCACCTCGAAGGCGCAGCGGGTGCGCGTGGAGGTCTTCTCGAACAGCAGCACAATGTTCTTGCCCTCGAGGTAGCGGTGCGGGGTGCCGGCGCGCTTCACGTTCTTGAAGTCGCGAGAAAGGTCGAGCAGGTAATTGATTTGCTCGGGAGTGAAATCGAGCAACGTGAGAAAATTCTTCCCAGAGAGATTGAGCGGCATAGTGAATCACCCTTTCAGATTCTTCAATAGCGAAAGTCGAATTGTCGAACGGCGATAAGCCGAAATGGTCGGGGGCACACTCGGCGCAGCGCCGGCACAACGATCGCCCGATTGCGCCCCCGCTTCATCCGCACGCGCTAGATATCGGCGCGGGCGAAAGGCATGGACATGCAGCGAGGGCCGCCGCGTCCACGGGAAAGCTCCTCGGAGGGCACCACGCACAGCTCGATGCCCGCCTTGTACAGCTCGTCGTTGGTCACGACATTGCGCTCGTAGACGCACACCTTGCCCGGAGCGATAGCCAACGTGTTGGATCCGTCGTTCCATTGCTCGCGCGAAGCCTCGACCGGATCTCCCCCGCCGCACTCGATCAGCATGATGTCATCGACGCCCGTGGCCATTTGCAGGATGTCTTTCAGGGAGCCGTCCAGCTCGTCCACAGCCACCTCGCCCGCATTGTCGCCCTTGCGCAGACGATACGCATGCAACTCGTCGTACATACCCGGGTATACCGTGAACTTGTCGTAGTCGATCTGCGTGCACACCGTATCCAAGTGCATGGTCTCATAGCCGAAGGGGATCTTAATGGCGTACACCGTCTCGATGGCGGAAGGCTCCTCGCCCCAGAACAAGTTCTGAGCCAACGCATCGATCGCCGCAGCCTCAGTACGCTCCGAAATACCGACAGCCAAGGTAGTCTCGTTGATGTTCAGCACATCACCGCCCTCGATATGGGCCTCGCTATGGTTGTCGTACCAGAACGGCGTTCCCGCAAAATCGGGATGATAGGTAAGGAAGGTCTTATAGAAGGGCACCTCGCGATTGCGCTGATTGTGGTACATGCGATGCAGCGCCACTCCCGTGCCGATGGAGGCAATGGGATCGCGGGAGAAATAGCTCGACGGCATCGAGAACACCACGAAGTCGTCGAATGCGAGGCCGTCTCCCTCCAAACGGGACAACGTGAGCGGGCCGGTCGCCAGATCAAGCTCGTTCACACGCATGCCGGCAAGCGCCTTGTCCACCAACTCGCGATTGTTCTCAATAGCATCGAGCTTCTCGCGAACAAGGGGCACCAATGCCGGATCGGGAATGGGAGCCTGGACCATATATTCATCCAGAAACGCCGCGCGCGCCGCCGGGTTTACATCCATCGCCTCAGCCAGCAGCTCCTCCATATAGAGCACCTCGGCACCGGCATCGCGCAAAATGCCCGCGAAGACGTCATGCTCCTTTTGGGCGTATTCCAAATAGAAGGCATCGTGAATCCAGCATTTTTCAAACTCGGCTGCCTTCATATTGGCAAGCTCGCGTCCCGGTCGGTGCAGCACGACGCGCTGCAGGTTTCCAATTTCGCTCGTAACGTGAATGGGCTTGTTCGCCATCTCTCGCTCCTTTCACTGCCCTAGGGCAACATACTACTTTTCCAGATCGCGGGGCCACCGCATCCAACATTCGACGGCCTCGCGAAAAAGGTCGCTGCACCGCGGCCTACGCCACAGGCAGCATGGCCGACACCGTCGTGAAACCGATGCACACCACGCTCATGAGCAGCCACCATTTCCAACAAGTCTTCCACCACTGCTCGAGGCTGATTTTGCATACGGCAAGACCCGCAACAAGAATGGCGCTGGTGGGAGCTATGATGGTCATCATCGGCTCGGCCAGGCAAAGCGCCGTGACGGCTCCTTCGGGGTTAAGGCCCACCAGCTCCGTCAGCGGCCCGAAAATCGGCATGGTCAGCGCCGCCAAGCTGGAAGAGCTCGGCACCAAGATGGTCAGCAGGTTCTCCACCACGTAAAGGATGGTGGTGTATACCGCCGGCGCCACATCGGACAAACCTGTAGCCATGGCATTCAGGATCGTATCGATGATCATGCCGTTATCGGCAATAACGAGCACGCCGCGGGCAAGGCCGATCACGATGGCCGAGAACGCGAAGTCCTTCAGGCCGACGACGAACTCCTGGGCGATTTTCTGCTGAGAGAATCGCGCCACAATGCCCGAGATGAGGCCCATAGCAAGAAACACCGCAGACAGTTCGGTCATGTACCAACCCTGCGTGACAAGCCCCCACACGATAAGCGCCATGCCAGCAAGGAACACCACGAGAACCCACTTCTGAGCCATCGTGAACGGCGCGTCGTCATCTACGGTTCCCATCTCCAGGCGCTTTTGCTTGTCGTCTTTGTAGGTGAGCGACAGCTCGGGATTCTTGCGAATCTTGCGCGCATAGAGAACAACCCAGCCGATGGAAAGCCCCACGATCACCACGAACATGATAGCGCGCAGCCAAAGCTGAGGATTGCCCGTGATGCCGATAACGCCCTGAGCGATGAGCACGCTGAAGGGGTTTACCGTCGAGGCGATGTAGCCTGCCTTCGCGCCGATGAACACGATCATGAACGCCGTGAGCGAATCGAAGCCCATGGCGATCATGATGGGCAGGAATATGGCGAAGAACGGCAGGGTCTCCTCGGCCATGCCGAAGGTGGAGCCGCCGAGGGCGAACAGGAGCATGGCGATGGGGATAACCAGAATGTCCTTGCTCTTGAACCTCCTCACTACCCGGCGCATGCCGGCGTCGATGGCGCCGGTAGCCGTGATGATCTGGAACGCGCCACCGACGATGAACACGAAGGCCACCACCTCGGCCGCGGCCATGATGCCCGCGATGGGCGCCTCCAGCACCGCTCCGGGACCCTGGCGCAGATCGACCTGCTTGCCCGTCTCGCCATCGACGAACGTCTTGTCCATCTGCTCGTAGGTACCCGCCACCGTCACCTCGCGCCCGTCGATCTCCGTCGTCGCGAACGTTCCCGACGGAACGACCCACGTCATGACCGCCACGATGATCATCAAGATAAAGATGATCGTGTAGGTATGCGGCACCTGGAACGTGCGCTTTGCCTTTTCCCTCATTGCACCTCTCCTTTCTCACTCGCTGCGTGCGGGATTCGCGAGGCCATCATCGCGGGGCGACACCTCCCGTCCGGCCGTCGCATCGCAAGCGGGAACGCAGCTCGGAGAAGCGGCATCCGCAGTGACCTTTCCCGTCGCCTGAGCAGTAGAAGGTGACGTTAAAAGTCACTTTTTTTCCTCAGTGCCTTTTCTCAGGCTCGAAAATTCCCTATGCTTTGGAAGGACAACGAGAGAAGAAACGGAGCGAAACAGCCATGGATACCGTGCGAGTGAACAACGAAGTGGGCCGCCTCAAGCGAGTGCTCGTCCACCGGCCGGGCCCAGAGACGCGACGCTTCCCTCACGGGGAATTTGCTCTGGCCTTCCCCTTGCGGCCCACGAGCAGCGACTTCGATCTGGCACGGGCCCAGGACGAGCACGATGCCCTCACGGCGATCCTTCGCGCCGAAGGCGCCGAGGTTGTCGAGCTGACTGAGCTGGTCGGGGAGACCCTCGCCTTCGCGCCCGAGGCCAAAGACGAGCTGCTCGATCGCTTCCTGGCCAACTGCCGCATCGAGGGCTCCGAGCTGACCGAGGCGGCGACCCGGTACATGTCCGAGGCCGCTGACGCCGAGCAGTTCGTCACCCGCCTCTTCAACGGCATACGCTACGGCGACACCGACCTCGACGCCTCCGATCGCTTTCCGCTAGCCGCCCTCACCGACAGCGCTTTCGATCCCGATACCTTCCTCTCGAGCCCGCTGAACACGGCGTTTTTCACGCGCGACCCCTTAAGCGTGATCGGCGGCGGCATCAGTCTCAACCATATGTACTGGCACGACCGCAACCGCGAGGTAGACCTGCTCCAGACCGTCGCGGAGCATCACCCGTGCTTCGCGGACACGCCCCAATGGTTCGGCCACGACAGCTCTTTCCACCTGGAAGGCGGAGATATCGTCAACTTGAGCGGGCACGCCGTGGCCATCGGGCTCTCGAGTCGCACGGAGAGCCTGGCCATCGACCGTCTGAGTCAGGGGCTGCTGTGGGGCGACGGGTCGTCTGTCACCGATGTGTACGTGATCGAAGTGCCCCAGAGCGGCAACCGCCTGCATCTGGACGCCTACCTCTCTCCCATCGACGGGGACACCTTTGTGGTGGATCCCCTCCTGGCCCGCGAGCCCCGCGTCTACCGCCTGCGGCGGGCCCGGCGGCGGGGCGGCGTGCGCATCGAGCCCTGTAGCGAGGGCCTCGCTCGTATCCTGGGGGCGGCCACGAGAGGCGGCCCGGTGCGGCTCATCGACTTCGGCGACGGCGGCGGCCCTATGGCCTTCGAGTACGGCAACGGAGCAGCGGGCATCCTGCCCCTTGCGCCCGGCAACCTCTGCGTGTGCGCGGAGAATCTCGCCGCCAACGAGGCGCTCGTCGATGCGGGCATGACCGTGCACCCAGTATCTATCCAGGAGATGACGGTCGGGTTCGGCGGTCCCAACAGCCTGTGTTTGCCCCTCGTGCGCGAGGATCTCTAGCGTTGTGAGCATCGGCGAGAACATACGGCGCCTGCGCGAGCGGGAGGGACTGTCGCAGACCGCCTTCGCAGGCAGGCTCGGCGTCACCAAGGAGACGGTGGGCCGTTGGGAAAGCGGCCGCACCTTCCCCCGGCGCACCCATCTGGACAAGATGATCGCCGACTTCGCCGTCTGCGCTGACGACATCATGAGCGAGGAGCGCGGGCTGGGCACGGCGCCGAGTGCCCAGCCCGCAGACAACTGGCCGGGCCCGGAGACGCGAAACGACGGCACGGGTGCCGCTGAGGGGGCGGGAGATGCGATCCTTCCCGTGTACAAGACGGATCGCTCGGGCAACGGCACGACGCTGCGCCATACCGGCTACGCCTGCGCGCCGTCCGACGTGGCGGCCCGTCACGTGGCCAGCATCTTCGTGCGCATGGACTATCGAGAGATGACGCGCCTCTACCCCGTCGGCAGTCTCCTACTCGTCGACCAGCGGGCCCGGCCCTACAACGGGTGCACCGTCGTGGCTCTGGTGGACAACGCCACTATCGTCGTGCGCCGTTACACGGCGGGCAACAACACCGTCGTGCTTTCCTCATGGTCCTACGATGCACCCTCGCCCGACCTCATCCTAGACAAGCGCCGAGTGCGCATCATCGGCGTGGTGGTCTTCTTCCAGGCCAGCCACGACACGGAAGCGCTCTGAGCCGGCTTTCCGACTCCACGCAATCGCCCCCATGCGCACGATCTGCACTTTGTCAGTTTCGTCGCAAGTGCCATGGGGACGCGCTTTTTCCCGGAGCAACGCGCTAGCATAGCCCCCAGAAAGCGCCCGCTGCATGCGGGCCCAACCCCCTTCGCCCAAGGAGCACCCGATGATCAAGACGTTCAAGATGAAGCTGTACCCCGGCATGGAAGAGGAGTACGAGCGGCGGCACAACGAGCTGTGGCCCGAGATGATCGACATGATCCACGCCCACGGCGGCCGCAACTACACCATCGCGCTGGACCCGGACACGCTGACGCTGTTCGGCTACATCGAGATCGACGACCCCGAGCGGTGGGCCGCCGGCGCCGATACGGCCATCAACCGGAAGTGGTGGGACTTCATGGCCGACATCATGGAGACCAACGAGGACAACTCGCCGGTCTCGATGGACTTGCCCGTGCTCTTCCATTTGGACTAGCCTGTCGCGGGAAATGGCCAAAAGAGGGCGGTTCTCGTAGCTCGCGCGCCACTCCGAAGCAGCCTCGAAGCCGTTTCGGTGCCGTTTTCCCAAGTCGCGCATTGTCGCTTTTCGGCGCGACCCGCTAAGAGGTACGAGAACCGCGTCGTTTTGGCCAAAAGAGGGCGACCTTCACTATAATGAGTGCTGGAACCTAAGCGAAACGGCGAAAGCGAGCGAAGAGATGCACAGGCACACCCCCATAACCGTGCGGTACGGCGAGACGGACATGATGGGGGTGGTCTACCACGCGAACTACCTGCTGTATTTCGAAGACGCCCGGGTGGACTTCTTGAACGCGCTCGGCTTCTCCTACAACGAGCGCCTTGAAGCGGCCGGCTACATGAGTCCCATCTACGATTTGGAAGTGCACTACAAGGCCCCGCTGCGCTACGGCGAGGCCGGCTTCGTGCGCACCTCGGTGGCGAAAAACCTGCCCATGCGCACTGTGTACCGCCAGCAGGTCTACCATGGCGACGATGCTGCGGGCACCGGTGCCGCGGGCGAGCCGCTTCTGCGCGAGGGCGCCACCCCGCTCGTGGACGCGCTCGTCACCGTCTGCGTGGTGGAGCGCGACACTTTCAAGCCGACAAGCCTGCGCCGCACCTTCCCCGACCTGTACGCCCACTACGAGAAGATCGCGGAAGAGGCATAAGGCTACACCCGCGAAAGTGAACACCGATCGCGGATAGACGGCCGAAGCCGTCCTCTCCGGATGGGCGGCCGCATCGGCCTACGCGATTGCGGAGGGGCAGCCGAAGCCGCTCCCTGCGACCCGACGGCGGCACTGGGGGCGCAGCGGGGGCGCCGGCCTCAGTGCCAGCCAAAGCCATCTCTTCTACCGCTTGGCAAAAGTTGCAAAAGATGCAAAAATTGCAAAAGATGCAAAAATTGTCAAGGAGGCCTCTGAAATGACCAATCCCTTCACCCCGACGTTCGGCGTCATTCCCGCTCACATGGCGGGGCGCGAACATATCATTTCGGAACTCATCCGCGCTCTGGAGGCCGGCCCGGGCGACCCGGGCCTCACGACCATCCTGACGGGCGCTCGCGGCACGGGAAAGACCGCACTCCTCTCGTATCTGGCCGATGAGGCCTCCTCCCGGGGCTGGGTCGCAGTCAACGTGTCGGCGCTTCCCGGCATGCTCGACGAAATCCTTCAGCAAACGCTCAGGAACTCCTCTCATCTTATTGAAAGAAAGGGCGCTTTCAAACTGTCGGGCATCAAGGTGGCCGATCTCGCTGAGATCCAGTTCCAAAGTGCCGACAACGACCATCCCACCTGGCGCATACGCATGGAAGAGGCCTTGGGTCAACTGGCCGAAGCGGATGCGGGGCTTCTCATTACCGTCGATGAGGTACGCGAAGACCTCGATGAAATGGTCCAGCTTGCATCCGTTTTCCAACATTTCGTCCGCGATCGTCGCCGCGTCGCTCTCTTCATGGCAGGCCTTCCGACTCACGTAAACGGGCTTTTGCAAAACAAGTCCGTATCGTTTCTGAGAAGGGCCAACTTCCATGAACTGGGAGTTGTAAGCGACTTCGATATCGAGCAGGCCATGCGAAAGACTATCGAGGACGGAGGCCGCGGCGTGTCCCCGGAGGCGCTTTCGCGGGCCGTGCAGCTGACGGCGGGCTTCCCCTACATGATGCAGCTCGTAGGCTACCGCGCCTGGAACGAATCGCCTGAACGAGACGATGTTACCCTCGAGGACGTGGACAGCGGAGGACTTTACGCCCGTAACGACCTGCAGCGAAAGGTCTTCGACACCACGTTCTGCGAGCTCTCGAAAGGGGATGTGCGCTTTCTCGCCGCTATGCTCGACGACGAGGGTCCAAGTGCGCTTGCCGATATCGCGAGACGCATGGAAAAGAAGAGCAACTACGCCTCGCAATACAAAAGGCGTCTCATGGAGCAAGGCCTCCTTGTCGACAACGGCCAAGGAACGGTGCGCATCGCCCTGCCCATGTTCAAAGACTATCTTCGGGAAAGACTGGGGTAACCAGACTGGAAGGCCCAGAGCTCGGTCCATATTCTCAGCACAGCACAAAAGCCAGCCGCAGGGAGGGAAAGCGGCTGGCTTTGAGCTAGGGGTATTGCGCGGTTGCGAGATGGTCGGGGGACGCCTTACGCCAGGCAGCTGCGGGCGCTGATGCGGCCGAAGGCCATGGCCTCACCCACGTTGCCGTTGCCCTGGTAGAGGTAGCCCCACACGCTACCGAACTCGCCGGCGGCATAAAGACCCGGAATTTTCTCCCCGTTGCAATCGAGGATGGCACCGTCGGCCGCGCGCTTCGGGCCGCCATCGGTGTTCAGCATAGCTGGATTGCAGCGCTGGGCGTAGAAGGGAGCGGTCTTGATGGGCGTGAGCGTGTCGGCCGGCCGATAGAAGGCCATATCAGCGCCGCGCTCGCAGAACTCGTTCCACTGGGCCACCGTGGCAGTCAGCTCCTCGGGGGGCACCTCCATCTGGGCGGCCAAGTCCTCCAAGGTGTCAGCCTTGTACAGCCAGCCATCGGCCACGGGATCCGTGGTCTTGGTGGCCTCGAAATCGAAGGCGCGCTCGTAGTTGTCGCTGTCGAACACGAACCAGCCAACGGAGGGCATGGGCAGATGGTTCCACTCGCCGCCGAACTGCATGACGCCGTGGCGGCTGCCCACATGGCGGCTCAGGTCGTCACGAGGAATGTCCGCCGCATCGTTGGATACGTCCAGGGACTTATGCCCGTCCCAATCCATGTAGAAGCGGCGGCCGTTCTTGCCCACGGTGATGCCATAGCACTTGTACTTGTGGCTGGCGAGGGCCCCGTTGGAGAACGCGGTGTTGTCCAGGTTGCGCCCAGCCATCCAGAAACCGGCGGCGTTGTGCATATGCCAGAAGTCGGCACCGTGACGGGCGCAGATCTTGTGGCCGTCGCCGGTGTTGCCCTCCATGGCGAAGGATATCGCGTTCCCCACCCCGCAGAAGCCCTCGAGGAACTCCTCGTTGTGCTCGTAGCCGCCACAGCACATGATGACGCCCTTGTTCGCCTTGATCGCATGGCCGTCGGCGATGACGCCCACGACGCGGCCGTCCCCATCGCGCACCAAGTCTTCCAGCGGGGTGTTGAAGCGCAGCTCCACCGCCTCGGTGCACTCGTCGACGCAGATGTGGGTAAGGAAGTTGTGCAGGTGGTTGAAGGGCGGCTGGGCGTTGTCGTCGAAGCTGTACTCGGGAGCCACGGCGCTGGCGAACTCGCGGTACTCGGCTTTGTCCAAGTCCTCCATGAGCGTGCGCTTGGTGTCCAGCATGTCCATGGTGGCGCCGAGCGAGAGCACCCATTCCAGGTTCTCGTTGATGCCGGCAGCGAAGGCCTCCAGCACGTCGTCGGGAATGGTCTGGCCCGAGGCGGTGGTGGCCATGTCCTTCAGGTACTGCACCGGGTACTCGTACTCGTCGTCGCGGCCGAGGAAGTCGCCGGCGCACACCGGCGAGCAACCGGCAGCCGCAGCCTCCTTCTCGATGACGAGGCAGGAAGCGCCGGCGCCCTCGCGGCTCACGGTGATGGCCGAGGTGATGCCCGCAATGCCCGCGCCGACGACCACTACGTCGTACTCCTCCTCGAAGTCCACATCGGCGGCGCTCGTTCCCGTTCCCGTGCCCGAGAGCTTCTTATCGGCGGCCGTCTGAGGCGCGCAACCGGCCAGCGCCGCCGCGCCGCCGAGCGCGGTCAGGCCGCCCAGGGTGAGAAAGCCGCGGCGGGAGATGTTCGTAGTCTGCTGAGTCATGGGGTCCTCCTTCTCCGGATTGGTCTGTCTCCGTTGAGACGCCCCGCATCCTAGACCCCGGCGGCATTCCCGCCATCCCCCCAAGCAGACATTTCTGGCGCGCCTGCCCGTCCCCATTTATGGGGTACCCCTGCATGAACTGGGAAAACTATGAGTTGCCTTAGCCCTCGTAGCGATCGATGAACGCAATGAGCTCCTGCTTGCCGCCCACGCCCACCTTCGCGTACACCCGGCGCAGGTGCGTCTTCACCGTCTCGCGGGACACGAACAGCTTCTTGCCGATGTTCTCCATGCTGTAGCCGTGGATGGTCTCGGTGAGCACCTCGACCTCCCGCGGCGTGAGCCCGTAACGCTCGCACACGAGCGCCAGCTTGTCGGGAAACACGAGGGTCCGCCGCGCCTCGGGCACCAGCCGCACGGGAACCTCCTCCCCACCCACGGCCGCCTCGCTCGCGCCGCCTCCGCCTGCGGGTCCCTCGACGTCCGGAACCGGCGCGTCCGCAGAGCGGCCACCTCCTTGGCGCCCCCGCGCCACGCGTTTCGCCAGCGCGAAGAACAGCACGCCATAGCAGGCGATGAGCCACAGCGCCACCAAAGCCACGTATACCATGAAGGTGAAATCGATGCCGCCTTCGGCGTACAGGGCCGAGGTGGTGAGTCGCGCCGCGGCGGTCGTCAGCTCGTAGATGCCGTAGAACAGGCCAAAGAACAGGTAGGTATGGCGCAGGTCGCGATAGCTCTCCTGGGCCAGAAGCACCCAGAACAGCACTTGGTTCACCGTGTAGCCGCACTTCACGAGCATGCCGGCATAGGGGGCGTCCGCCAGCCAGAAGGCCGGTAGCAGCAGGCACCCCGTGGCGAACAGGGGCACCGAGAAGTACAGCAACTCGTCGAAGGTGAGGCGTCCGGCGCGCCAGACGCCGTAGAAGACCAGCAGGGCGATGGTGCCCAAGGCGACAATCTCGTTGAACCCGTCGTAGAGCCCCGAGTTGGTGGAAAGCCGCGAGCACGCCTGGGCCACGAAACCGAAAATGAGCGGGAACAGCGTGGAGCCGGCGATGATGAGCGCCCAACTGCGATGGGTGGCGAACAGCGTGATGGCGCGCTCGCCGGCGCTCTTGATGGAAATGCCGTACTGGAGCGGGTACTCGTTGTCGGCCAGGGGCAGCCGCTCCTTGCGGCGCAGGCACAGCCCCAAAAGCACTACGCCGAGCAGCTTCCCCGCCGGACGCAGCGCCATGATGGCCTCCGTGGGCAGGTACAGCGTGGAGAAGTATAGCGCCTCGTTCAGCAGGTAGGCCACCGGAATGGCCACGGCACTCACCCTCGGCGCATAGGTGGAGAACAGATGCGCGAACAACACAATGACGCAGGCCTCGCCGATGCCGCTGAAGGCCCCGGAAATGACGGAGGCGGCCAAATATTCGGCTACGCCCGCGGGCATAAGCGCGCCGAGACCGTATGCGACAAGGTGCATACCCACGAACCCCGCGCCCAACGCGAAGAACTTCCCCACCGAGGGAATGTGGCTGCGCAGGGTGAAAGCGATGGCGAAGCAGGCGACGGCCTTCACGAAGCGTGCGGTGTAGAGCGCTCCGTCGGGCACGAGCGCCGCCTCGTTGCGAGCCGTCCACACTGCCGACAGGAACAACGCGAACCCCATCACGGCCATACCCGCGGTCAGCAGGGAGTCGCGGTCAAGACGGGTGCCCGCCGTCGTCCCCGATGCGGCCGCCTCCTCAGCTGCCTCGGTCATCGCCGGTATGTTCGCCATGCTCTTCACGCCTCCATTCTACCGTACTTCTCGCCGGAAACCGAAAGGCAAAGCCAGCCGCGGGGAGGGAGGGCGGCTGGCTTGCTTGAAAGAAGACGCGCTCTCTACTGATAGGCCACCTCGCACCCCATGGCGCTCTCGGCGGCGATGCGGCCGTAGATGAGGCATTCGGCGATGTTACCGGAACCCTGGTAGAAGTGGCCCCAGAGGCTGCCGAACTCGCCGGCCGAGAACAGGCCGGGGATGGGCTTGCCATAGGGATCCAGAATCTCACCCAGGTGGCTGCGCACCGGGCCGCCGTCGGTGTTCAGCAGCGTGGGAGCGCAGAACTGGGCGTAGAAAGGTGCCTTGGCCACCGGGGTGAGCGTCTCGGGCGGCCGATGGAAGGCGGCATCCTCGCCCTCGGCGCAGAACTTGTTCCACTCGGCCACCGTGCGTTCCAGTTCCTCGGCCGGCACGTTGATCTGGGCAGCCAGATCGGCCAGGGTGTCGGCGGTCAGGGCTAGCTTGTCGGCCACAGGGTCGGCGGACGTCTCGGCGGGAATGGCACCGGCCGCCAAGCCATCGGCGTCGAAGATAAACCAGCCGCCGTCAGCGGGCATGGCCTGCCAGGGCCACGCGCCCCCGAAGTTGGTGTGACCGTAGCGCATGCCCACATCGGTGCGCAGGTCGGCCAGATAGCCCGGTTTCGGATCGGGCCACGAGGTCAGCGCGTCGTAATCCATGTAGAAGCGGTGCCCATTGGAACCCACGGTGATGCCGTACTTCTTCACGCGCGGGCCGCCGACGACCACCGATGTGAAGGCGGTGTTGTCCAGGTTGCGCGGCTGCAGCCACATGCCCGCCAGCCCGCTCATATGCCAGAAGTCGGCCCCCACCTTCATGCAGGCGCGGTGCCCGTCGCCGGTGTTGCCCTGGCCCGCGGCCGGCACGATGGTGGACACGCCGAAGGTGTTCTCCTTCAGGGCCGGATCGTTCTCGAAACCGCCGCAGCACATGATGACGCCGTCGCGGGCCTTGATGTTCTTGCCGTCGATCACGGCACCCACTATGCGGCCCGCGGCATCCTGAATCAGCTCCTCCATGGCGAAGTTCGTGCGGTAGTCCACCACATCGGTGTGCTCGTTCACTCGGTTGGTGAGGAAGGTGAAGATGTGGGGCTCGCCCTTCAGGTCGTACTCCGGGTCGTCGCGCACGATGCCGCCGATGGTGCACATGGCGTGGGCGTAGGAGCATTCCAGCTCGGGCCACACCACATCGATGTTGAGATAGGGATCCTCGGCCGTGCCGTTGGGCAGAATCTGCATCTCCTCCTCGCGGGCGCCCAGCTCCACCACCCAGTCCTTCACCTGGCCGAGGCCGTTGGCGAACACGCGCAGCACCTCGTCGGGGGTAGTGGTGTGCTCGCCGGCCAGCTCCTTCAAGTAGGTGTAGTAGTCGTCGGGCACCGTGGTCCAACTGAAGTCGCCGGCGCAGAAGGGCGAGTTGCCGTTGGGCTGCGGTTCCTTCTCGGCCAGAAGGCAGGTCTTGCCGTTGCCTTCGCGGGCCACGGTGATGGCGGCGGTCATGCCCGCAGCGCCGGCGCCGATGATGACGACGTCGAACTCCTCGTCCCAGGCGATGTTGGCCGCATCGGCGGGAGCCGCCCCGCCGGCGCTGGCGCCGGCGCCGGCGTCCGAGCCCTGGGGCGCGCACCCTGCCAGACCCGCCACCCCGGCGCCAGCCACGGCCAAAGCCGCGCCCTTCAGAAACCCGCGTCGCGTCGTCTCGATTCCGTTGTTCTCCATGATCGTTCCCCTTCCAGAGATGATGACATTGCGCCCGGCGCCGCGGCGGCGCCAGACGAGGGGGACTCTACGGCGCCACGGGCCTGCCGCCATCTTCCAAAGGGGATGAAAGCCATCGCCCAAAAGACATTATTTCGAAGTTTTACCTGATGAGAGACTTACGAATTCTGAATAAGCGAGATGAGCTCCTGCTTGGAATGCACGTCGAGCTTCTGGTAGATATGGCGAATATGGGTCTTCACGGTGCCGTCGGAAAGGTACAGTTCGCTTTGGATGAACGTGCGCGAGCGGCCCTGGGCCAGAAGGTACAGCACCTCCGTCTCGCGCGGGGACAGGCCGCGCTGGGCGGCCACGACTTCGCAGGTGCCCTTAAGGGGATCCTCCCCCGGCAACGCCGGGGCGCAGGCCTCACTGATGGACTGCGTGCGCCGCAGCAGGTACCACACGACGAAGAGCGTCCCGTAGGTAGCCGCAGCAGCCACCACCCCCTGCTGGGGCCCGCGCCCGAACAGCGCCACACCCAGAAGGAGCGCCGCCGCGCTCATGCAGCCCTCAGCCACGCCGACGGCCCGGTAGGGACTCACACCGCCCAGGCGCATGGCGGCTATCATGGCCACCCAGAACAAGAACTGGGAGAACAACTCGGTGGCGATGGAGGCCTGGGCGGCCACCACCGACGGCAGGCCGAGGGCGTTCACCAAGGCGCCGTCCTGCAGGAACAAACCTCCCAGCACAATGAGGAACAGCACCACCAACTGCGACAGCATCGCCGATTCGCGCAACCGGAAGAACGCCACGTACACGGCGATGGCCAAGGCTATACCCACGGGTAGTACCAGCGTCACGTACTGGGCCCCAATCACGTTCTCGCGGCCCCAGAACCCCAGGTCGCTCACCGAGCGGGCCACGGCCGAGAGCACCGCCGCGGCAACGAGGAACACGTAGGCAGTTCGCGTGTCGGAAAGCGCCGACCAACGCGCGAAGGGAAGCCCGGCCATGCCGCGCAGCAACGTGACCCGGGCTGCCCGGTCAGCCAGGGCCGAGGCGACGATCACCGATGCGCCCGTCAGCACGGGCGAAAGACAGGTGCCCACCACCTGGAAGCTCTCGGGAAGCACACCGGTCACCGTCACGAAAACCATCTTCAGTATGCGGCTCGCCGCCAGCACGAGCACGATAGTGGAGAACTGAGGGATGCGACCGACCATGGCAATGAGCCGCACTTCGAGCCAGCCGTAGCCGGCGGCCGTAAGCACCGCGCACAGGGCCGCGCCGGCAAAGCCGAGCCCCGAAGCCTCGCTGTTCACGTACAGAATCGTGGCGAGCAGGCCTGTCACGGGAACCACCACGGCCAACGGCCGATCCAACTTTCGCGTGAAGGCGGGGAAGGCCGCGATGAGGAAGGCGCCGACCGCCAATCCGAGCGACCAGAAGAACCGTCCGTTGAGACCGAGCGCCGCGAACAAGTCGTTCACACCCACCAGCCCCGCGGCGTGCCCGAGCATATCGGGCCACATGTCCATGCAGGCGAGTCCCACGACAAGCGCGGCCACGAACCCGATCTCAAAGCTATGGGAAGCTGACTTTTCCATGGCCGACATGATAGCGCAACGATCCAACACGGACGACAACCAATACGCGGCATATCGGGAATGGCCGCCGCTTCCCGTCAGTGTTCCACACCCTCACTTCCCTGCCAGAGCCTGGCTTTGGGCGGAGAGGCGCGGGAGGGCGAAGTCTTCGAAGGCGGCCAGGGCCGGGGAGAGGGCGCTGGCCGGCGTGGCGACGCCGATTTCGATGTCGGTGCGGGGGGCCAGGGGCATGAACGCGATGGCCGAGCGGGTGTCGCGGGCGTAGATGTCGTTCATGAGCGTGATGCCGAGGCCGGCTTCCACCAGGGCGAAGGCGGCGTGGGTGTCGCGCACCGTGTAGCGCGGGCGGGGCTTCACGCCGCAGGCCGCCAGGGTGCGCGCGTTGTCGCAGTCCTCGCCGGGGTACACCTCGATGAAGGGCTCCTCGGCGTAGCGCTCGATGGGGAACGTCTTGCGGCCGGCCCAGGGATGGTCGGCCGGCAGCACGGCCACCATGGGATCGCGCAGAAGCGGCGTCCAACGGTGATCGCCCTCGCGGCGGCTCATGATGGCGAAATCCAGCTCGCGGCGCTCGAGGCTGGCGAGGAGAATGGAGCTGTTCGCCTCCACGAGGTTCACCGCGATGCCGGGGTGCTCGTCGTGGAAGGCGGCGATGATGCCGGCCAGCTGGCGGTAGAACTGGCGGTAGGCGCTGCCCACGGTGATGCTGCCGCACACCGCGCCCCGGATGGCCGCCGCCTGCTCATCGCAGGCCCGCTGGGCGGCGACGAGCTCGCTGAGCGCCGGCAGCATCGCCCGGCCGTCGGGCGTGAGCGTCACCCCGGCCTTACTGCGCGTGAATAGGGGGAATCCCAGCTCGGCCTCCAGAGAGGCCACGGCGCGGCTCATACCCGACGCGGTGTAGCCCAGCGCCTCGGCGGCAGCGGTCAGATTGCCGAGCTCCACGGTCTTCAGCACGGCGGCGCACTTCGCGGTATCCATGGCAAGCCCCCCCTTCTTTGCGAATTTCACAATGATGATATGCCACAGTGTCGCTTTTCGCAATGATACGCCATCGCTAAGATGACCGCAACAGGGCACTACCCGGCAGAGAAGGGAACCGGCGATGACGGCACGACATGCGGCATGGCTCCTCGCGGCGGTGATCGCCGCCCGGGCCACCTCGTTTCTGTTCAGCACGATCCTCTTGGCGGATATGGGGCCGCTTACCCTGCTGGGCGTGCGCTTCACCCTCGCCTTCGCCGTGCTGGTGCTGCTGTTCTGGTGGCACCTGCGCGGCCTATCGCGCCGCGCCGTGCTTCACGGCTGCCTCATGGGCGCGGCCTTCTTCGCCACCATGGCCTTCGAGCTGCACGCCCTCACCCGCGCGCCCTCCTCCACCGTGTCGCTGCTGGAGAACCTGGCTATCGTCATCGTGCCCCTCGCCGAGGCGCTGCTGCTGCGTCGCGCGCCCCGGTCGACCGTGGCCGTGGCCGCCACCCTCGCCGTGGGAGGCGTGGCCTGCCTCACTGTGGGGAACAACCTCGCAGGCACGGCGCCCTTCGGGCCCGGCGAGGGACTCGCGCTGCTGGCCGCCCTCTGCTACAGCGCCGCCATCCTCGTCACGGCGCGGTTCTCCCGCGAAGGGGACGCGCTGGCCCTCGGCATCGTCCAGATCGGCGTCATGGGGGCGCTCGGACTGGCGGCCGCCTTCCTGTTCGAGCAGCCGACGCTGCCCGCCGGCCCGTTGCAATGGGAGGCGCTGGCCGTGCTCGTCGTGGTGTGCACCGGGTTCGGCTTCACCCTGCAGCCGGTGGCCCAGCGCCACCTGTCCGCCGAGCGCGCGAGCCTGTTCTGCGCCACCACGCCGCTCGTGGCCAGCCTGCTCGGCATCACGCTCCTCGGCGAGCCGGCCGGCCCCGCCACCTTCGTCGGCCTCGGCCTCATCATATCCGCCATGGTCGTGGCGAACCTGCCCATGCGGAAGCGAACCGGAGTAACGCAGGCAGATGCGAAGGCGGGCGCAGCGAGGCAATGGGGAGCGGGCGCCGACGCAAGATCAGGCAGAACCCGCGGCGGCATCAAGTCGGACGGCACCCACGGCGGCGCGCGGACGGACGGTGCCCACGGAGGAGTTCTTCGCTGGGCTATTCGCCGTCGATGAGGTGGATGAGCTCCTCGCGCTTGTTCACGCCGAGCTTGCGGTAGATGTTGCGGACGTGGGTGCGCACCGTTGAGATGGAGAGCACCAGGGACTTCGCGATATAGGCCGGCGTGAAGCCGCGGGCCAGAAACACGAGCACCTCGGCCTCGCGGGGAGAGAGGCCGCGGGCCGCGGCCACCTCGGCGCAGCGGGCCTCCAGGGTGTTCTGCATGCTCGGCTCGGCCAGCTCGAAAGCATCGCCGGACGCGTTCGGACGGACGGGGGGCTCGGAACCGTCGGGGGCGCCTGCGCCTTCGAACTCTTCTCCGTGCGCCGCGCCGACGGCACCCCCGCCAGGGGCGTCGCCGGTGCCCGATCTTGCGGCCAGGGCCGGCTCCTCCGCGGCGGCCGACTCGTGGGGCGCCACCAGCTCGTTCCACGACGTGCGGCCGAGAAACACCAGGAGCACCGCCACGAACGCGCCGGTGAGCACCGCGAGCCACGGGGCGAAGTCGTCGGTCACCGTAAGCACCTGGGAGAGGATCTGCCCCAAAAGCGCCGCAGCTGCGGCCACGCCGCAGGCGAAGCCCGACGCCACGTTCGCCGGCAATTCGCGGTTGCGCACCACGGCGAGCAGCACCGCGCACCCCAGCAGGGCGAGGACGATGTAGAACACGTAGAGGGCCACCACCGAGGCATCCCGCGGGAACGTGCCTGCGGGAAACGCGCCCAGCACTACGAACGCCGCCGCCATAAGGGGCACGAGGATGCGGTAGGACCAGGGCAGCAGGGGCGTGCGCCCCCACAAAAAGCAGACGCCGAACATCACGAGCGCCGCAACCGCTCCCCCGAGAAACGACGCCTGCACGACGCCGAAAGCGCTATGGGCCATCACGTCGGTCATGAACGCGTACACGGCGAACCCCAGAAGGGGCAGCCAGGTCACCGACACGAGGCGGCGCATCGTGTCGGCGGGACGGGCGAGAGGAAGCGCAGGGTCGCCCATGCGGGCGGCCACCGGCGGCACGACGACTCCCGCCACGAGCAGCAGGCAGAACACGGGGACGAGCGCCGAGGGCGGCAGCAGCGCGAGAATCCAGCCGACAAAGGAGGCCGTCAGCACGACGAAAGCGCACAGGACGAGGGCCTGGTCGATGGGGACGGCCACGGCTCGGGCCCATTCCGCCACCAGCGGGGGCAGCGCAGCCCCCGCCAAAAGCCCCGCGCCTACGGCCGCCGCCGGCAGCGGCATCGGGGCGAACAGAAGGCCCACGGCGCCCATCGTGCCGAGCAGGTAGGCTGCGGCCGCGATGGCAGTGACCCGGGCGCGTGCGAACACTTTGCGCGGGCGCTGCAAGCCGCGCAGGAGCACCACGACCGACGAGGTGACGGCGGCGAGAAGCAGCGCGAACAGAAACGTGTCGGCGATTGCCTCGAACTGAGGGGCCTCGGCGAACGCCCCGATAGTCGGTGCATGGGCGAGCAGCGTGGCCACAAAAGCAACGAGAGCGAGATGAATAGGGCGCAGGGCGAGCGCGGCGTGTCCATCGTCGCCGGCATCGCGCAACGCGAAACCCTCCATGGCCTTTCCGCCTCCTTTCTTCGCTCCGGTACCTAGACGAGATGTCCGCACATCGCCGGGCGATCGCGCGACACAG
Source organism: Adlercreutzia sp. CNCM I-6216 (assembly GCF_977113345.1). NCBI lineage: Bacteria > Bacillati > Actinomycetota > Coriobacteriia > Eggerthellales > Eggerthellaceae > Adlercreutzia > Adlercreutzia sp. CNCM I-6216. The sequence goes on along the minus strand of NZ_CDSBIE010000003.1, from coordinate 75,667 downwards.
CGCACCGAGCCGGCGCGCTCCCTTCCAAACGCCGATTCTAGCATCGCCGCGGGATAGCGCCCGTCGATCCGGGAACTCGTGGCCGACCTGTGATAATGCAGCCGGACGCATCTGTTTCCGACTGCGTTTTCCACAATACCCAAAAAGTGCGATGCCCTTACCCATAAGCGGCGATGGCGCCCGACGGCCGCGCTCCCTATAGTGGACGTCGTTCCTCTTGGAGGCGGACTCCCACGGCTTGGTCTTCTGGGGCCATTGAGGCCAGGCCGCTCCGCCTTCACCAAGGGCTATGCGGGAACCTGGCGCAGCGCGCCGGGAACTCGAGGGGCGGCGGTTCTCCTTTCTGGCCGCCGCCCGCTTTCTTTACCTTGTGCTAACTCGGAACGGCCGCGTATCATCAGGGGGACCGCGGCCGGAATCGCAGGGCCGTCGCGTCGGAGAGAGACGCAGCGGCCCTTCTTTTTTCGGCGAGGCCGCTCTAGAACGGGCTCGTATAGAGGCGCAGGCCGTCGGGGAGGCGCACGAGACCGGCATCCTGGAGCCACGAAGCGGCCGGAGTGGCCAGAACATCGCGGCCGTTGAAGTGCTCGACGACGATCTTGCGTCGCGCGGCAGAGGCGCCCTCGCGCTTGAGGGCGGCGCGCACCGAGGCGACCAGGGCGGCGACGGCCGCCTCCAGCAGTTTTTCGTCGTCTGAAAACGCCAGCAGCGATTTCAGACGCGGCGCGGCCCAGAGCACCGGCACACCGTCGGCGATGACCACCATCGCCCCCTCGCGGCGGGACGGCCGCGCGGCCACGACGGCGGAATCGACCGCAGGGGCGTCGCCCGCCACACCCCACGCCACGTCGGGCCAGGAAATGCCGGCGCCGAAGAGGCACGCGGGGTCGTCGGCGGGAAGCGCGACGAGGGAGACGGGCGCTGACGCATCCGCAGGCTGGGCGAAGGCGCGCAGGGTCTCCACGGTCTCGCGCTGGGCAAACTGGGCCGGCCCCATGTCCTCCACGAACATGCCGCGCGCCAGATCGCCCGCGTCCTCCATGGCCTTGAGCACCGGGTACAGCGTCGTAAGCCCGCCGGGCACACCTGCCGCCAGCGCGATGTCGCGCGTCACAACCCCGTAGCGGTCGAGCAGCGATTCCACCAGAGACACCGCTTGCGCCGTGGAACTCTGGCCGCTCGGCGCCAGGGCCGACCAGCGCCCGGCGAGGGCGGCGTCGAAGGCGGTCGCCGCAACCTGGCGGCCCACCACGGCCGCACGGGCCGCCATGCGGGCCTCGCTGCGAAGAGACCGGCCCCGCCGGCTGCTCGCCCGCCGCCGCGAGGGCGAGGGCGTCTGGCCGCTGGCCGCGGACGCCGATGCCGCTGCGGCCAGCCCTCCGGCGCGGGGAAAGCCCAGACCGTCGCCGGTCGCCTTCCCCTGCCACACGAGCCGCTGCAGCGCCTCGGCCACCTCGCGATCCGTCGGCGCCACGGGCTCGGTGAGCCGCGCGGCGCCATCCGCCAAGGCGCGAAATGGAAGCGGCCCTTGGGCTGCCAGCACGTGGCGCACGATGACATCCAGCGGAGGGTCTTCCAGGGCGCCTGCGTCATCTTGGCCCGGCTCGGCTACAGCGACTTCCGCCACGCCCGCCTGGGTGTCCTGGGACACTGGCGCCAGGGGCGAGTCCGTCGGGAAGAACGAGACGAGGTGCGCCTCCCCCGCTATCGACGCCGTCCACAGCACTTCGCCTGCGGCGATGAGCTCGTCCAGCATGGCAGGCCGATAGTCGGGCACGCGGACCGGCATCACGTCTCTCTCCCACTGCTCCATGGGGAGGGCCGCGCCCTCGAACTGCGCGATGACCTGGGCTACGCCGTCAATGCCCGCAAGCGTCGGCTCACCGGTGCGCGCGACGTCCTGGCGATCCAGCAGGAAGCGCACATAGGCGTCGGCGGGAACGGGGCGCACCGCCTCGCGGGCCCGGGCGAGGGACCGGCTGCGCAAGCGGGCGAGCACGGTGCCGTCCGCCCAGCGGTCGGGCCCGAGGCGCACGAGCCTCCCCTCGGCGGCCAACCGCTCCAATGACTCCGCCGCAAGCGCCACGCCGACCCCCAGGCTAAAAGCGGCCTCTTCGCTGTCGAAAGGCCCGTGGGTGCGGGCGAAGCGGGCCGCGAGGCCATCCAGGGGACGGGACAGCTTTCCCTCCCTCTGAGCCCAGGAGGGAACCGCAATGCCGAGCACCGCGCTCAAACGCGGGCCGTCATCGGCGGCGACCCATCTTTCCGCTCCGCCGATGACGGCGGGGAAAGCCCGCCGGTCCGCTTCCAAATTAGCAAGAAGAGCAGCCGCATCAGCGCCCGCGGAAAGAGCGCCCGCCTCGCCGTTCTCAGTGCGCGCAGCGACCTCCTCCACCGTGAGCGGCCCCAACTCCCGCAGAAGGTCGGCCACGCCTTCCGCGCCCCGCGCCTTCCAGCCCGCGACCGTCCGCTGCAGCTCGGCCACGGTGCGCGCCACCACCTCCGCATCCAGCATATCTTCCACAGCACCGGTGCCCAGAAGCTCGCCCAGAAGCGCCGGATCCACAGACAGGAGCGACGCCTGGCGCTCGGCATGGGGTAGATCGCCCTCGTAGAGGTGCTCGCCCAGATACCCGAACACGAGCGGCGCCGCGAAGGGCGACGGCGCGGCCGTGCGAACTTCGCTCATCTTGATGGAGCCCGAGTCAAGACCGTCCATCACCTCGCGCAGGGCTGGCAGGTCGAACACGTCCTGCAGACACTCGCGCAGAGCTTCCAGAACGATGGGGAAATCCTCCTCGCGCCGGGCCGCCTCCAAAAGCTGTCCGCCCTTGAGACGCTGCTGCCATAAAGGCGCCCGCTTGCCCGGGGCCGTCGGCGCCATGAGCAGAGCCCGGGCCGCGCATTCGCGGAAACGGGCGGCGAACAGGGCCGTGAACCCCACGCGCTCGCGCACGATGGATTCCAACTCGTCGGGATTGAAGCGGAACAGATCGCTTCCCGGTAGGGCGTCCTCGGTGGCGGGCACGCGCAGCACGATGCCGTCGTCGGAGGCCACCGCCTGCGGGTCGAAGCCCAGCGTGGAGGTAATGCGATGGGCCACGGCCAGCGCCCAGGGCTCGTGCACGCGGCGCCCGAAGGGAGAATGCAGAATGACGCGCATATCGCCCGTTTCATCGGGGCATGCCTCCACCACGAGCCGCCGATCCGTGGGCACCGCCCCGGTACAGGCGCGCTGCGCCTCTATGAGAGCCGCCAAGTTGCGCCGGGCGTCCTCGTCCAGCCCGTCGGCCATCAGGCGATCGCGCAGCGCCGGAGTCATGGCATTCTTCCCCGAACGAGCCTCCGGCGCTTCGTCCCGTTCGGCAGCGCGCGCAATACCGCCGTCGAGCGCCCGCACAAGAGCCCCCCGGGCGCGGCCCGTCTCGTAGGGGCGACCAATGGCCTCGCCGTGCCAGAAAGGCAATCGCGCGGCGCGTCCCGGGGCCGCTTCCACGATAACCCGGTCGGCACCGATCTCCTTGATGCGCCAGGTGCTCGTACCCAGGGCGATGATGTCGCCCACACGCGACTCCATCACCATCTCCTCGTCCAGCTCGCCCACACGCCGGCGCCCCTGACGGGCGTCGCCCTCGGGCAGCACCACCGAGAACATGCCGCGATCGGGAATGGTACCCGCCGCCGTTACGGCCAGGCGCTGGGAACCGGGGCGCGGCGTGAGCAGCCCCGTCTCGCGATCCCACAGGATGCGCGGCGCGAACTCGGCCACCTCGCCCGAGCCGTAGCGCCCGGCGAGCATGTCGAGCACTCCCTCGAAGGAGCGTCGGCCCAAATCGGCATAGCAGGCCGACCGCCGCACGCAGGCGAGCCACTCGTCGGCTGGAAGGCCGTCCGGCGCCATGGCCACAGCGGCCACGGTCTGCTGGGCCAGCACATCGAGCGCATTGCGCACGAGCCGCGTGCTCTCGATGGCGCCGGCCTCCATGCCCTCGGCCATGACGGCGGCATCGATGACCTCCACCCGGGTACGCGGGAAGATGATGCCCTGGGAGCGGCCGCCCACCTGGTGGTTCGCCCGCCCCACGCGCTGCAGCCCGCTGGCCACCGAGGGCGGCGCGGCCACCTGCAGCACCAAATCGATGGAACCCATATCGATGCCCAATTCCAAGCTGGAAGTGGCCACCACGCAGGGCAGCTCCCCCGCCTTCAGCTCCCGTTCCACCTGCAGCCGCTTCTCCTTGGAGACCGATCCGTGATGGGCCTTCGCGATGACCACCGCGGGCTCGGTCACCAATTTGGTGGTGGAGCCGATGTCGGAGCGGAAGGCCGTCCCCGGCGCACCCCGCATGGCATCGGCGCCCGTGGGCACGCCGCGCACCGCATCGTCGCCGAAAGCCGTCGCATCGCCGCTACCCGCAGCTGCCCAGAAGCCGGCCACCTCGGAATGGGGCGCGTCCAAGCCGAGGCGCTTCGCGTACAGCTCGTTCAAGCGTGCCGTCAGCTTTTCGCACAAACCGCGCGAGTTCACGAAGACAATCGTGGATTTGTGGGCCAGCACCTCGTCCAGAATGGCCGCCTCGATATGGGGCCAGATGGAGGAGCTGCCCAGGCGGCTGTCAGGATGCGGCGCGGGCGACGCGCCCTCGGCCATGACAGCCCGCAGCGCCCGATCGGATTTCCATGCATCCTCGACGGGTGCCCGGCGCGGACCGGCGCCCCGCTGCCGCGTGCCGTCCCCGGCACCGGCAAATCCCCCGAAGGCGGGGACGGCCGTCATGTCGCGCACGGGCACGCGCACCGAAAGATCGAGGCTCGGAAGCGCCTCCGTGGCTACCACCGTCACGGGCCGCACGCCGCCGAGGAACCGGGCCACTTCCTCGCGCGGGCGCACCGTGGCCGACAGCCCGATGCGCTGGGCCGGAGCCTCCAGCAAATCGTCCAGCCGCTCCAAAGACAGCGACAGGTGCGCCCCGCGCTTGTCGCCGGCCAGGGCGTGCACCTCGTCCACGATGACCGTCTCAACCGTGCGCAGCGCCTCTCGGGCCGCCGAGGTGAGCATGAGGTACAGCGACTCGGGCGTCGTGATGAGAATGTCGGGCGGATTGCGGGCGATCTTGCGGCGCTCGTCAGCGGGGGTGTCGCCGGTGCGCATGGCCGTGCGGATTTCGGGGGCTTTCGCGCCACGGCGCGCGCTCTCGACGGCCGCCAGCTCGGAGATGGCCGAAAGCGGCCCCTGCAAGTTGCGGTCCACATCGGCGCCGAGAGCCTTCAGGGGCGATACGTACAGCACGCGCACGCCGCGAACCCACTTCTCGCCTGTTTCAGCGACCCGAGCCTTCTCGCCCATGAGCGCGTCGATCGCCCACAGGAACGCCGCCAGCGTCTTGCCCGAGCCCGTCGGCGCTATCACGAACGCGTTCTCGCCCCGCGCGATGGCCTTCCACGCCTCGCCCTGCACCGCCGTGGGCGCCCCGAAGGCATCGGCGAACCAGTGGCGCACCGGTTCCGAGAACGAGGCCATGGCCTCAGCATCATCCATAGGTAAGTTCCCCTATCAACTACTGCTCTTAAGCCACGTCCACTGATGCAAGGTCTTTGTCGACAAGCCATCGCAAATAGTCGGAGCGCTTCATGCCTAAGCTATCCGCCCGCTTATCCATGCGCTCGATCTTCTGCTCGGTCTCCTTAAAGCCCACGAGCCTCAAATGCTCCCCAAACTTGAGGGGGCGCCCGACAACGACTTCGCCGACCGACACACCCGGGATCTCCCCCCGCACAAGCATGTCGTCCCATTCCTCGATCTGTTCCTGGGTAACACCAAAATAGTCTTCGATTTCCTTTGGGGACATGTTCTCAAAATCCTTTTTGGACATTACTGCCTCCTTGCAAGTCCGAGTTCCCGGAGAACACTTTTTGTAGGCGGCGTGAAAGCATGGTATATCAGCAGTACAGCTACCTACTTTCGTTAAACGAAATTATACTGCAGGGCGAGCGGCTCGGCAACAACCATCAACAAGCGTTGCCTCGCTGAAACCGTCTGAGAAAATGTGAGGGAAAACGGCCCATGACAGCCTCCTTTACATCGGACGGCTGTCCTTCGAGCACAGAAGTTAGGGATATACCCAGCCTTTAGAACATTTGTTTTCGTTCATTATAAGGGAACAGATGTTCTTGTCAAGAGTAAGTTTCGCCAACTTGCCTATGAAACCGAGACGGGCGCCGCCTCCCCCGTTCCCTCCTGGTAGGACTCGATGAGATCGATGAGCTCTTGCTTGGAATGCACGTCGGTCTTGGCGTATATGTGCTTGATGTGCGTCTCGATGGTGCTCTTGGAAAGGGTCATGACCTCGCGCATGTAGGGCACCGATCGGCCGCGGCCCAGATAGCGCAGCACCTCGGTCTCGCGCGGCGAGAGCTTGAAGGCCTCAGCCATGGCCGCCACGTAGTCGACGGGCTCGGCGATCGGCGCCGCGCAGGTTCCCTTCCCAGCCTCTTGCGCCACGACACTTCCGGCAAGCCCCTCTCTCGACGTCACCTCCGACCCCAACCGCACCCCAGCGCCGATTTCCGCTGCAACCGGGCCCAAAGCCCCGGCAACTCCCAGCATCCCCGGCGACTCAAAGCGTTTCTGCAGGTGCAGAAACAGCGGCAGCATCACCACGCACAGGCACACGAGCGCCAAGTACAGCGGCAGGCCAAAGCGCGGCGATACCGATGCCCCCAGTATCGCGCCCGCGAGAAATCCCAGCTGAACCATGGCACGGAAGATGCCGAACGTCTCGCTGGGAAGACAGAATCCCTTCGCCGTGATGCGCGCGAAGATCGCGAAGAACAGCACCTCCACGTACAGAGCCGCCGCACAGGCGAGCACCGAGGCGAGCACATTGCACGCCGGGTCGTCCAACGCCCGCAGCGAAAGCGAGAACACGATGAGCGGAATGGCCCACTCGTACAGAAACGAGAAGCTCATACGGCTGGTATGGGCAATGGCGAACACGGCGATGAGCCCCGCCACCACGCCACCAGCGATATAGAAGAGGATGCCGCGATCGTCCATGCCGAGCGCGACCAAACTCTCGGGGGAAGCGCTCGTCACCACGCACCCTGTGGCAATACTGCACACCATGGAGCAGAATGCCAATTTGACGAGGGAGGGAAGCACGCCGGAAAACGGCTCGATGGGCTCAGGGAAGGCGAAGCCCTCCGGTTGGTCGTTCTTGCAGAGCAGCAGCATGAGGCTCGATGCCAAAGGAAGCAGCGCCGCCACGATGCCCGAGACGGGCGCCGGAATCAGATAGATCAGCAGCACGGCCGCTACGAACACCGCCAGCGACGAGGGAATGCTCGCCTCGGTGACCTCGAGATCCACCTGGCAGAACAACTCGCCCCATGCTATCCAGAGCACTGCCGAGGCCAGCCCTCCCACGGCGCTGGTGAAAAGCAGCAGAAGGCCGTCGGGCATCACGAAGAACAGCAAGGTCGTCGCGGACACCACCGCCGATGCGGCCAAAACAAATCCCGGGGCCAAAGGTGCTCGCCGCCGGGGACGAAAGGCGAGCACGAGAAGCCCGACCGCCGACGCCGCGAGCGAGATGCGCAATGTATCGACGCCGCGCGCGCTATCGGGCGCGAAGATGCCGTTCGAGAACCACGACCCGTACACCCAGGCGATTAAAAGGCCCAGGCCCAAGTAGCGCAGCCGCGCCTGACGAAAAAACGAATCGAGCGATTGCACCCACGCGAACACGGCTCTCCTCCCCTTGAGCTTCCAACAATTCATTGTACCTGCCGCGCCCGATATGGCAACTCACGTGAAAGGGGTGATGCTTCTGAACAGGAAAAACAAAAAATCACGGAGTAGCACGATGGCAGAGGACGCCGGTAAGGCGCACACTGGACTCGCGCTCGACCCCCGAATCGGATGCGCCGAGCAACGCGAAAAAGAGAAGGAAGGGACCTATCATGACCATCGAGACATCGTTCAGTCGCCGTCACTTCATCACCGGCACGCTCGCCGCGAGCGCCGCCGCGGCCCTGGGGCTTGCCGGCTGCGCGCCGCAGGGAACGCCCACGGCCGCAACGGGCGGCGACGAGCCGGCGGCAGGCGCCGCCGCGGGCAATGCCCCTGCCGAAAGCACCCCCGCCTCCGACGTTCCCGCCTGGCTGGGAGAAGCGCCCGCCATCACCGACGCCGACTGCGCCGAGACCGTCGACTGCGAGGTGCTCGTCATCGGCGCCGGCTGCTCGGGCCTCGTGGCTGCGAACTTCGCCGCCATGGAGGGAGCCAAGACCCTGCTCATCGAGAAGTTCGACAAGGGAACGGGCCTGCGCGGCTCGGCCATCGGCGCCGTGGGCTCGCGCAAGCAGCAGGAAGCCGGCGTCAACATCGACCCGCAGGAGATCTGCAACGATCTGGTGCACTATTCCCTGAACAACGCCAGCATGGATCTGTACCAGCTGTGGGCCGCGCACTCCGCCGAGGCTGTGAACTGGTACTGCGATCTGACCGACGGCGTGGATCAGTGCAAGATCGACCTGGAGTGGAGCATGCCCGCCGAAGAGACGCGCTACAAGTGCTGGCCCACGGGTCATGGCGCCATGCTGGACAACGGCAAGGCCGGCAAGGACGAGGCCAGCGGAGAGGGCGTCACCTACGCCCAGGTGGAGGCCAATTTCCTGGCCCAGCCCAACGCCGAGCTGCGCTACCTGACGAGCCTGGAATGCCTCATCAAGGAAGGCGATAAGGTGGTGGGCGCCTACGCCTCCACCGACGAGGGCGCCACGTTCCTGCGCATCAATGCCGCGAAGGGCGTCATCGTGGCCACCGGCGGCTACGCGAACAACCCCGACATGTACATGGCGCTGCAGGCCGAGAACGCCAAGGGACTGTGCGGCGTGGTGCCCTTCGGCAACTTCAACGCCCAGGGCCAGGGCATCAAGGCCTGTCTGTGGGCCGGCGCGGTGAAGGACGAGAACCCCACCTCCATGGTGTTCGACCGCGGCATCATGCGTCCCGACCAGCTGCCCGGCGCCCCCTTCGATATGGACTTCGGCTACTTCCACATGGCCACGCAGCCCTTCCTGAAGGTGGATATCGAAGGCGAGCGCATCACCAACGAGTCGTCGCCCTACGACTTCCTCATCCATGCCCTGGCGCGCAAGTCCAGCCAGCGCGCCTGGTTCGACATCTGGGATTCCAACTGGCCCACCGATATCGAGCGCTTCCATACCATCGGCTGCTCGGGCCTCATCAAGGGCGAGGGCACCAACCAGATGGACCCCGAGGGCGTTGAGGGCACGGCCGCCATCATCGACGCTTTGGTGGAAGAGGGCAAGATCGTGAAGGCCGACACCTTGGAAGAGATCGCCGACGCCTTCGGCATCAACAAGGAGACCTTCCTGGCCACCGTGGAGCAGTACAACGGCTTCTACGATGCGCAGAACGACACCCAGTACGGCAAGGAGCCCTTCCGCCTGTCGGAGATTCGCACGGCGCCCTTCTATGCCTGCAAGCTGTCGGGCATGGCGCTCGCCACCCTGGACGGCATCAAGATCAACACGAAGTTCCAGGCGCTCGACGAGAACAACGCCCCCATCGAGGGACTCTACGTCATCGGCAACGACTCGGGCAATTACTACAACGGCACCTACCCGAACCTGGCCGCCGGCCTGAACGCGGGTCGCTGCGTCACCTTCGGCATGCTCTGCGGCCGCCAGGTGGCGAACTTGTAGGGGCACCTTCCGTCCCCTCGGGCGTTTTGCGGCAAGAGAATCTCCGAGCCCTCCCTTTTTGATGGCGCCCTCTCCCAGGGCGCCGCTTTTCCTTTCCGGGGTCAAACGCTCGAAAAGCCATTACAATGGAGGCAGCTGACGGGACGCGAGCAACCGCAAGGGAGGGAAATCGTGCGCAGCAACGAGGTGGCAAAATTGGCCGGCGTGACCGTGCGCACGCTGCGGCACTATCACCAGCTGGGGCTTCTGTCCGAACCGCCGCGGCGCGCCAACGGGTACCGCGACTACTCCCCTGCCGACGTGGCCCGCGTGCTGCGCATCAAGCGCCTGGCCGCCCTGGGCTTTCCCCTCTCGCGCATCGGGGACGTTCTGGAAGAGATGGATGCCGAGGGGCACGCGACATCCGCGAGCGCCTTAGACGAGCTCGACCGCGAGCTGGCCCTCGAGATCGCAAGGCTGCAGGAACAGCGACGCACCATCGCCGAACTGCGCGCCGAGCACCTCGATCCCGACCTTCCCGTGCGCTTCGCCCGCATCCTGCGCAAGCTCGCCGGCGTGGACAGCCTCGCCGAAACCTCCCCCGACGACCGCACCGCCCTCATCGTCGCCGCGCACCTCTACGACGAGAAGGAGCTCGGCGAGCTGGAGCGCGTCGTGGATACCATCGCAAGCGAGAGGCTCGTGGAGGCCATGGAACGGCTCGACGAGACGCTCTGCGCCCTCGCGCCCGATGCCCCCGAGCAAGAGCGCGCCACACTCGCCGCCGAGTCCCTCGAGACGCTTGTCCCCGTCATCGCCTGCTTCGATGCCGCCAACTGGCTGCGCCCCGCCACCGACCGCGAGCGATTCCTGGACGAAATAGCCTTCGCGGGCTACAACGAGGCCCAGCAGGACGTGTACGACCGCATCGAGCGCGGCATCGAGGAGATCATGACCGAGCGGGCGCAACGGGAGAATGCGACTGCGGCCTCTCCACAAGTCGTCCACGAGCCGTTTGACTCCGACGCAACGTCATAGTTTTTACTGGCCCCTCGAACCCCTGACCCGCCGTTCGAGAAAGGCCCCGCCATGACCCTCGCGTCCCCGAAATTCCGCCGACCGCGCAAGCCGTACCGGCCGCGCAAGACCGCTCCCCGCTACCTGCTCTCCTGCGCCTGCTCGCTGCTGGGCAATTCCGTGGCCAGCGTCGTCTTACCGCTTGTGCTCCTCGCCACCACCGGCGACGCCCTGGCCGCTGGCACCCTCGCGCTCATCTGTGCCGCACCCCAGTTCGTCATCGGCCTTGTCGGCGGGGCGCTCACCGACCGCTTCAACCGACGCAACGTCTCTGTCGTCTCCGACATCCTGTCGGCGGCCAGCGTGGCTTTGCTGCCCATCGTTGATATGATCTGGGGACTCTCCTTCGGCTGGTTCGTGGCACTGGGACTCCTCGGCGCCGTCGGCGACATCCCCGGCATGACGGCCCGCGACTCCCTCGTGCCCACCGTCTGCGAGCGCGACGGGCGCAGCCTGCAAAAGTTCATGGGCCTCACGCAATCGCTGGACTCCCTCGTGGTCATCGCAGGTCCCGCGCTGGCCGCCTTCCTCATGGGCGCAGCAGGAAGCGTGAACGCCCTGTGGTTCACGGCCGCCATGTCGCTTTCCGCAGCTCTTCTCACTCTCACGCTGCCCCGCTCCCTCGGCGCCGTCTGCGGCGCGACAACCCCCGCCGCCAGCCCGACCGGCGTCCCGGCTGCCAGAGCTGTCAGCTCCACCAAAGACGAATCCCGACGCGGCCTTCTGCCCGACGCGTGGCAGGCCCTGCGCGACGGCGCGCATGTGCTGTTCGCGAGCGATACGCTCTTGCGCTCGTCCATGCTCATCAGCTTCGGCATCGTCATGGTGATGGGCTCGCTCCAGGGCCTCGTGCTGCCGGTGCATTTCACGGCCGCGAACAGCCCGGAGCTGCTCGGCTACGTGCTGTCGGCCATGTCCGCCGGCATGCTCGCAAGCTCGCTCGGCTATGCGGCGCTCGCCCACAAGCTGCGCCGCCGCACCTGGTACATCCTGTCGCTCACCGGCATGGCCTTGGGCATTCTGGGCTTGGGCCTTTTGCCCCCGTTCCCGCTGCTCATCGCGAGCGCGCTCATGCTGGGCCTTTCGGCCGGCCCCATCTCAGCCCTGCTCGGCTTCTTCATCTTCGACCGCATTCCCGCCGAAAACCGCGGGAGCGCCCTGGGGACGCAGAATTCGCTCACCCTGGCCGCCGCGCCCGTGGCCGTCTTCGCCACCTCGCTCGTCGTGGAGGGCGCCGGGGTGTCCGTGGCCGCCCTGGCCCTCGCTGGCTGCTGGATGCTCATCACCGTGTGGGCCCTCAACACCCACAGCCTGAAGTACCTGGACGACAAGGAGAGCCATCCCGACCCCATTCCCTTCGTTCCCAATGCCGAGCGCGTCTAGCACCGCGCGACGTCCGAAAGCCAGCAGTACGACTATCTGGCTTTCAGCGGCGCAGCCATCTGGCAACGGTCTTCGAACAAGTTGCCCGCGAGCCGGAAGGCGGGCGCCCCGCAGGCACACCATGGAGCCGGAATCATTCCCCAACCAAGGAGACACCATGGCTTGCACAACGCTTCTCGTGGGCCGCCGCGCCACCAACGACGGCTCCACCATCGTCGCCCGCAACGAGGACGGCGAGGACTTCTCGTTCGACCCGAAGAAGATGATCGTGGTCATGCCGGAAGACCAGCCGCGCTCCTATACCGGCGTGGCCAGCCACCTGACCATCGAGCTGCCCGACAACCCCCTGCGCTACACCTGCACGCCCAACGCCGACCCGACCAACGGCGTGTGGGCCGAAACCGGCATCAATGCGGCGAACGTGTCCATGTCGGCCACCGAGACCATCTCGGCCAACGCCCGCGTGCTCGGCGCCGACCCGCTCGTCACCTACCAGCCCGCCGTTGGAAAGCCCGGCGACGCCAACTACAAGCCCGAGGTGCCGGGCGGCATCGGCGAGGAGAACCTGCCCACCATCACGCTGCCCTACATCAAAAGCGCCCGCGAGGGCGTTCGTCGCCTCGGCATGCTCGTGGAGAAGTACGGCACCTACGAGACCAACGGCGTGGCCTTCAGCGACGCGGACGAGGTCTGGTACTGGGAGAACATCGGCGGCCACCACTGGATCGCGCGGCGCGTGCCCGACGACTGCTACGTGGTGCAGCCCAACCGCCAGGGCATCGACCACTTCGACCTGGCCGACGCGCTGGGCGATCAGCACGACTACATGTGCAGCGCCGATCTGGCCCAGTGGATCCGCGAGAACGACCTGCTCATGGATATGCCCGCCCACGAGGAGGATGCCGGCGAGACCGTCGAGGGGCTGCCGCGCTACTTCAACGCCCGCATCGCGTTTTCCACCTACACCTGGCTCGACCAGCTGTACAATGCCCCGCGCAAGTGGTACCTGTGCCGTCGCCTGACGCCCTCCGATGCCCGCTTCGCCGGCCCGGCGCCCGCCTTCGGCCCCGAGAGCCTCGACATCCCCTGGGCCATGCGGCCCGATAAGAAGCTGTCGGCGTCGGATGTGAAGGATCTGCTCGCCACCACCTACGACGGCACCGAGTACGACCCCTACGGCACCAAGGGCACGCCAGAGACGCGCCACCAGTACCGCTACATCGGCATCGACCGCACCTCCGAGTGCTCCATCCTGTGCATTCGCCCGAACGCACCCAAGGCGCTGCGCGGCGTGCACTGGTTCGCCCCGGCGTCGGGCCCCTTCAACACCGCCGTGGCCCTGTACGCGAACGTGAAGGAGCTCCCCGCCTACCTGGACACCCCCACGGAAGTGACCACCGACAGCCTCTACTGGAACAACCGCCTGGTGGCCGGTCTTTCCGATCCGCAATTCTTCGAGAGCTACGAGGCCATCCAGGGCTATCGGCTGAACACCATGGCCCAGGGCTACCAGTCGCTGCACGAGACCGACGCCGCGCTTGAGAAGCTCGCCGCCGAGGGCAAGGCGAACCTGGACGATATGGACGACCCGACGGTGATCGCCGAGCTCGAGCGCGCGAATCAGGCGCTCGTCGATAGCGTGCAAACGCAGACCCGCGCTCTGCTCGGCACCGTGCTCGACCAACGCACGGTCACGATGAAGAACGCCTTCAACATGAACGACCACTGAGAGCGCGCCGTTGCGCCCCCGAGCGCAACGCCAATGCCTGATTGGGGCCGGCCCCGGCGCCTCGCCATTCGCTGGCGACGCCGAGGCCGGCCTTTTCGCATTCACGGTTCTTTCGCATTCACGACCCTTTTCGCATTCACGCCCCACTCGCTCCCCTCTCCCTGCAACACAGGGCTCTTCTCGTGCAAGTGAAGCGGCGCCCCCTTGCCGTCGCTGCCTCGTCGAGGCACACTAGCGCTACGGACAGGAGACGGAAAGGAGCGCCCGTGAAGCTGACCGTGGAAGAGCGGCCCGACTTAGAAGAGGCGGAGGTCACCATCCGCTGCCCGGCCATCGACCGGCGGGTGCGGGCCATCATGGCGACCGCGAACGCAGTGGATTGCCGGCTTCTCGGCACCGACGGCACAGGCACGTTCATCGTGGAACCGTCGGAAGTGCTGTACGCGGAAACCGTCGACGGCCGCACCTTCCTCTACGGCCGCGACCGCGTGCTGGAGAGCCCGCTGCGCCTCTACGAGCTGGAAGAGGCCCTCGCCGGCACCGAGTTCGTGCGGGCCTCGAAATCTCTCATCGTGAACTTCGACCACGTGCGGGCGCTTCGCCCCTACCTGAACGCCCGGCTGGAGCTGGTACTCGATAACGGCGAATCCGTCATCGCCTCGCGCCAGTACGCCCCGGCCATCAAGCAGAAGATCGGGCTGTAGAAAGGATTCGCCATGAGAAACATCGTCAAGAGCGCCTTTGTCCGCGCCTGCATCACCTTCACCGTCGCCATGGCCCTCTGGTGCACAGCCGGCCTCATCTTCGCCGGGCCCGTCGAGGGCATCGTCATCACGCTCTCGCTGCTCGCCGCCGCCTTGGCCCTGTGCGCCCTGCAGGCATTCTGGTTTACCGAGGCGGTCATCGGGCGATTGAGCTACCCCGCACGCATCGCCGGGTTCGGCCTGACGGGCCTTCCGGCGCTCGTCCTGTGCGCCGCGCTCGGCGGTTGGTTCCCCCTGGACAACATCGGCGCCTGGGTCAGCTTCGTTGCCATCTACCTGGTCACCCTGGCCGCCATCACCGCCGGCTACACTATCTACTACCGTCGCACCGCCGGCAGCTTCGACGCCGCTCTCGCCCGCTACCGCGAAGGCCGCAAGGGATAGCTGCGCACGAACCAGAAGAGACTGCCTCGGTGCTTGTTTTGTATAGATGCGTTTATTATAATCGTAACTATACAAAATGAGAAAGGGCGCCCAATGTTCGTAGGACGAAAGCAGGAGCTGACAACGTTGGAGCGGCTCTACCGAAGCGACGCATTCCAAATGCCCGTCGTATACGGGCGGCGGCGCGTAGGGAAGACGTCGCTCATTGCCGAATTCGTCAAAGGCAAACCCGTGATATTCTTTTCCGCTCGCGAATCGACGGCGAAGGAGAACCTCGTTGCGCTCAGCCAAGCTATTGAGGACTTGCGGCTTGACGGCACGTCCGTCGCCAGCGATACAGCCGCTCCCGTGTTCGCAAGCTTCGAAGAGGCTTTTACCCATGTGTTCACGCTAGCGCAACAGCAGCGCATCGTCCTCGTCATCGACGAGTTCCCCTATCTCGCCCAAAGCGACCGCTCGGTCAGCTCGGTTTTGCAACACCTCATCGATCATCACAAGGAGAATAGTCGTCTTTTCCTCATCCTGTGCGGCTCGTCCATGAGCTTCATGGAACACCAGGTGCTGGGCTACAAAAGCCCCCTCTACGGAAGGCGCACGGCCCAGATCAAGGTGCAGCCCTTCGATATCATGCAGGCATCGCTGTTGCTGCGAGGCAGCAGCTCGGAAGATATCGTCACCTGGTACGGCATCGCGGGCGGCATCCCCTTGTACCTCGAGCAATTCGACGCAGCCTTGTCTCTCGCTGAGAACCTGGCGACCAACGTGCTGCAGCCCGCCTGCTTCCTCTTTGGCGAGCCCGACTCCTTCCTGCAGCAGGAAGTGCGCGAGCCGGCGCGCTACAACGCCGTCATCCGGGCCATTGCCAACGGCGAGGGGCGCCTCACGGACATCGCCGACGCAGCCGGCATCGAGCGCACGGCGGCGGCGGGCTACCTGAAGGGACTCGAGGAGCTGGGCATCGTGCGCCTGGAGAAGCCGGTCGTCGACGCGAACCGCAAGAAGACCCGCTACGTTCTGAACGACAATCTGTTCCGTTTTTGGTACCGCTTCGTCCCCCGCTACCTCACGCCTATTCAAGCAGGACGCGCCGAGGAAGTGGCGCATCTGATTGCCGCAGATCACCTCTCCACGTTCACGGGCCCGGTGTTCGAAGAGGTGTGCCGCCAGTGGCTCGTCGCGTTCTCGGGGCACGGCGAGATTCCCCTTGTCCTTGATGTCGGTCGGTGGTGGGGCACCGACAACGCGCGCAGGGAGCAGGCGGAGATCGACATCGTGGCCCTTTGCGACGACGGCTCGATGCTATGCGGCGAATGCAAGTGGCAAGCCAAGCAGACCGATACTGAAGTCCTCCGCACCTTGCAGCACCGCGTCTCCCTCATCGGGAGCGCCGACGATCAGCGGCTGTTCCTCTTCTCGAAAAGCGGCTTCACCGACGCATGTCACGCCGAGGCAGCATCGTGCGGCTGCCGCCTCGTGACGCTTGCGGATATGGGGCTGGGGCAATAGAGTCGATCCACCCAGTCGCCTGCGCTTGGCCTAACGCGGCCGTTCCTCCCCCAGAAGGGGGCTCGGCTCGTCGCGGTAGAGGACGGTCAGAGCGTGCATGGCACGGGTGACGGCCACGTAGAGCAGGTTGCGATCGGCCTCAGTCGCGTACTGGCGGCCATCGACGTCCAGCAACACCGCCTCGTCGAACTCGAGGCCCTTGGCCAGGCGCACGGAGCTGACGACAATGCCGCCCGGATAGGCGTCCGTCTCGTCGGTGAGCAGCACAAGCTCGTGATCGCGCGCGATGAGCTCGGCGTAACGGGCGGCGAGGAAGTCCGATTTCGCAATGATCCCCAAGGTGCGCCGCCCCGAGGCACGCCACCGCGCGATGGCCTCGTCCACCGCCGCGAGCACTCCCACCGTGTCGCCGCAGCGCGCAAAGCGCACCGCCTCGCCGTGGCGCTGGACGGCGACGAGGCCCGCAACGGGCATCACCCGGGCAGCCAGCTCGGTGATCTCGCAGGTCGAACGGTAACTCGTCATGAGCCGCACCACCCGCGCGCCCGGATAATGGGCCGCCACCGCCTCGGGCGCAGGCGCCCTTCCTCGGCGGAGATCTGACGCTTGAGCGCGAGCGTTCCCGTGCGGCGCCCGCATCTGCACCTGCAGAGCAAAGCAGGGACTCGTCGTGTTCCGCATCCACGGCCTTCTCCTTCCTCATCCAAGTTTCACGAAACGCGGACGGCTCGGCCCTCGCTGGGCCCCGTCCGGGAAACCTGAGAGGTCGAAGCCGTGAGATGCGCCGACGTCAAGGGGAAACGTTATGCTAGCGGCCCCGTGCCTGAGCACCAGTCACCACCGCACCGACCTCCACAAAATTCGCGCAACTTCGCTTCCCATGCTAAGACGGTATGGCTGTAGCGAGTCGTTTACCGTTTGATGCCAAGGGGCAGCAGCCAGACGCCAGCAGGGACAACTTCCCTTAGCATGGAACTCAGCGTTTACGTGGCGTCAAAAGCGTCGCCGACTGCGGCGCTCGACGTCGCCGACCACGACACCCTACGCCGCCGACCCCGAGACAAGGAGCGCTCATGCCCATGAACCCCGCCGTCCAAGCGGTCATCAAGGCCATCACGCGCCTGCAGCCCGACGTGGCCAATTCCTGGAACTCCCAGCGCAAGGTGGAGGACGCCGCCGGCAAACTCACCATTGCCGACCCGCGCTGCCGCATCGACGAGATCACCGCCACAGCCGACGACGGCTACGAGATTCCCTTGCGCGTGTTCACGCCCCTCGACATCGACTTCTCCCTGAAGCGGGGCCTGCACGTGAACGAGGATCACCGCGGCACCATCCTGTACTTACACGGCGGCGGCTGGGCCAACGGCGACGTGGAATTCTACAGCGACGCCTGCATGCGCACGGCGCTGAAGCTCGAGCGCCGCGTCATCGCCGTCGACTACCGGCGCAGCCCCGAGCACCGCTTCCCCACCGCGCTTGAGGACTGCTATGCCGTGGCGCGGCAGCTGTTCGCTGGCACGCTTATCCGCGATGCCGATCCCGAGCGCATCGTGCTCATGGGCGACTCGGCCGGCGGCAACCTCACAGCGGCCGTGAGCCTTCTCGCCCGCGAGCGCGGCGACTTCCGCCCGCGCACCCAGATTCTTCTGTACCCGCTCGTCTACAACGACCACTCCGAGACGACGTTGTTCGATTCCGTGCGCCACAACGGCGAGGACTACATCCTCACGCGCCAGGCCATCGTCGACTACATCGAGCTGTACCTGCGCACGCCCGCGGATTTCCACGACTCCCGCTTCGCACCGCTCATCGCGACGTCGCTGGCCGATATGCCCCGCACGCTCGTCATCACCGCCGAGTACGATCCGCTGCGCGACGAGGGCGAAACGTTCGCTGCTCGCCTAGATGCGGAAGGCAACGAAGTGGCCTGCTTCCGCATGAACGACGGCGTGCACGGTTACTTTTTGTACCCCTCCGTGCTCTCGCTCGTGCGCGACACCTACCGCCTCATCGCGCACTTCCTCGACGGCGACCCGCTCCCGAAACCCGGTGAACGCCCATGGCTGACGCTGCTTGGTACCGACTAGACAACGTCGGCAAGTTCTACGCCGCCCAAGCCGGCGGAACCCGGCAGACCATCTTCCGCATCGCCGCCACCATGGCCGACGAGGTGGACCCTGCCTCCCTTCAGCGAGCGCTCGACGGGGCCGTGGCGCTGTTCCCCGGCTTCAACGTGTGCCTGCGCAGCGGGCTTTTCTGGCACTACCTCGTGCCCGCGCCGGAGCCGCCCCGCGTCGAGCCCGAGACGCTGCCCGTCTGCTTCAATCTGCACACGGGCCCCAAAAGCGTGCTCTTCCGCATCACCTACTACCAGCGGCGCATTAACGTGGAGGTGTCCCATATCATCTCCGACGGTCGGGGCACGCTGGAGTTTTTGAAGGCGCTGCTGGCGCTGTACGTGGCCGAGCGCTACGGAGCCGATGCAGCGCCGGCGCCCTACGCCGGAGACGAGGCGTCGAAGACCGAGGACAGCTTCTCGGAGCACTACGACCGCGCGGCGGCCGGGCGCGACGGGGCGCCGAAGGTCTTCCACCTCGCCGGATGGAAGACCGACGTGGACCCGGCCTACCTGGAGCTGCACTACTCGGCCGACGCCGTGCACGCCGCCGCCAAAACCTGCGGCGCCACGGTGACCGGCTACCTTATCGCCGCGGTCATCTGCGCCCTGCGCCGCGAGATGCCGCCCGCCGAGCGCGGACGCGCCATTCACATGGACGTGCCCGTGGACCTACGGTCGCTCTTCGGCTCCACCACGCTGCGCAACTTCTTCGGCCTGGCCTACGTCACCTACGTGCCGGGCGATACCGACGAGCCGCTTTCCGCTATCGCCGCCCAGGTGCAAGAGCAGCTTGCCACCGGCACTGAGCCCGCTTCCCTGAAACGGCGCATGATGCGCATGGTGAAGCTGGAGAAGAACCCGATCGTGCGCGCCGTGCCGCTGTTTCTGAAGGACGCAGCCCTCGACTTCGCCGCTTGGCGCGCCACCCGCGAGGTCACCTGCACGGTATCCAGCCTGGGGCGCGTCGCGCTGGATGCGGCCGTGGCGCCCTACGTGGAGGGCATCAGCGCCATGACCTCGCCGGCCGGGCTGAACTTCATCCTGTGCACCTGCGGGGACGATTTGTGCATCGGCGTATCGAGCCGCTTCGTGAGCCTGCGAGCCGCCCGCCATCTGGCCGACGTGCTGGCCGCCGAGGGGCTCTCCGGGCGGGCTAACATCAACAAGGACGCCGCCCAGGTGGATGCGTCCCTGCGCGAGTCGGCTCTGGAGGAGCGCCTGGCCTCCATCGCCGCCACGCGGCAATCCCGCGCCATCGATCATCCCCGCCGCGAACAGGGGATCGGCAGTGGCGATTCCCGGAAGGGAGGGCGCTCATGAGGTACTGCGACCGCTGCCATCTCGATTACAAGGGTGACCTGGACCGGTGCCCTCTGTGCGGCACGGAGCTTGAGGGCGAGGCGGTACCGTCGGATTTCCCCGTGGCCGTCTGGCAGCGCTTCCAGCGCACCGTGCACCGGGCGCTTATCGCGCTGGGCGCGGTGCTGCTCGCGGTGGCCGCCGTGGTCTGCGCCGCCTTCGGCATCCCCGGCCTTCTCATCGCGCTTCTCGTCGGCGCTGCCCTGTTCACCCTGGCCAAGCTTCTCCTCACCCAGGGCCCCCTCGGCACCAAGCTCGCGAAGTTTTTCTCGCTGGGATAAAACCCCTATCCCACCACGGCCAGCGCGATGGCGACGGCCGGCACGAGCGCGCACACGGCCAGGGCCACGAAATCCTCGCGGTGCAGCGGGTAGTCCTTGTAGCCGCTCGTGCGCGTGCGCAGGTTGAAGCCGCGCACCTCGGCAGCGATGGCGGCAGAGTTCGTCTTGCGCACCGAGCTCACCAGAAGCGGCACGCACAGAGGAATCATGAGCCGCACCTTCTTCGCAAAAGAGCCGTCGAATTCCACGCCGCGGGCCGTCTGGGCCTCCATGATGCCGGCCATGTCGTTCATGAACACGGGAATGAAGTGCACCGTGCTCGTGAAGGTGAACGCGTACTTGTAGGGCACGTGCAGCTGCTTGACGGCCGCGTTCGTCAGGTCGTTCATCTTCGTGACGTAGAACACGAGGAATAAAGGTATCGCTGCCGCCATGAGGCGCACGACGACCGTGAGCGCCGCCAGCAGGCTGCCGGTGCCGATGTACCCCCAGGGCAGCGGCACGAGCGGCATGCCGTGGGGCGTCGTGAGCAGGATGACCACGGCCAGAATAAGCGAGAACGCGAACACCGCCTTGCAGAGGCCGGCCGTCTCGCGACCCAGCCCGCACGAAGCGGCCATGACGAGCGCGGCAGCCAGAAGGATCAGCAGAAACACCAGATTGCTCGTCACGAAGCAGGCGATGGCGATGAGCACCGCGCCGATGAGCTTCACGCAAGGGTTCATGCGGTGCAGGAAGCTCTCCCCTGGCACGTATTCCAGAAACTTGGCCATTAGCGGCCTCCTTCCTCATCGGCGCCGGCATCTCCGAGGGCGGCCTCTGCTTCTACGATGGCGTCGCGCGTCGCCTCCACCCCGGCGGCAAGCGCGACGGCCACGTCGTCGACCAGCGCCGCCGCCTCGGCCACGGCCTCATCTTCCATCTGCTTGGCCTGGGCCACCGCCGCCACCATTTGGGCCACGGTGTTCGCCTCGGCCACGGCCGCGGGACAGGGCGCCTCGCGCCCGAGGATAAGCGACACCTCCGTCACCTGAGGCGGCAGGATGTGCGCCTCCTTCAGCACGCGCCCGTCGCGCAGCACCTCGAAGGTGGGGCCGTCGGCCACCACCCGCCCGGCCGTCATGGCGATGACGCGATGGGCGAAGTCCCCCACCACTTCCATATCGTGGCAGACCATGATGACCGTGGTGCCGCCCTCGTTCAGCTCGCGCACCACGTCCATCACCTTCACGCACTCGCGAAAGTCGAGACCGGTGGTCGGCTCGTCCAGGATGATGGTGGGCGGCGCCAGCACGATGATGGAGGCCAGCGCGAGCAGCTGCCGCGTGCCGCGGTTCAGCAGGTAGGGCTCGGCATCCGCGTCGAAGCCGAAGCGCTCGATCATGGCGTCCACCCGCGCCTCCGCCTCCGATCCTTCCTCGCCGAGGGCCTTGAAGCCGAACATGAGCTCCTCGCGCACGGTGTTGCAGCAAATTTGCCGATCGGGGTTCTGGAAGAGAAAGCCGATGCGCCGGGCCAGTTCGCTCGTCTTCAGGGAGGTCGTAGGCACGCCGTCGATGAGCACCTCGCCGGAGGTGGGCTTCAAAAGCCCGTTCGCAAGTCGCATCGTGGTGGATTTCCCCGCTCCGTTGGTGCCGACGAAGGCCACGAAGTCGCCGTTGTTCACCGTGAAGCTCACGTCGTTCAGCACGGCCAGCTCGCCGTCGTAGGACGCCGACACGTTCTTGAACTCGATCATGCGAGCACCTCCTTCAGCGCCGCCGCGGCGCCGGCCACGTTGCGCACCGTGGGACCGGTATACAGCCCCTGGGCGGAAAGCGCGTTCATGAGCGTCGTCGCCCGCGGCACGTTTACGCCCAACGCCAGCAGCTCCTCGGAATGGGCCAGCACCGCATCCGGCGTATCGGCGAAGCGGATGCGGCCCTCGTCCACGATGACGAGCATGTCGGCGTAGTCGGACAGAAGAGCGATCTTCTGCTCCACCACGATGACTGTGGTGCCATGCTCCCGGGCGTAGCGGGAAAGCAAATCGAACACCGTCACCGACGAGGCCGGATCCAGCTCGGCGGTGGGCTCGTCCAGCACGAGCACCTTCGGATGCAGCACGATGACCGATGCCACGGCCACCTTCTGCTTCTGGCCGCCGGAGAGGCTGTCGATGGTGCGGTCGCGCAGATCCGCGATGCCCATGGAGGCGAGCGCCTCGTCCACCCGCGCGGGAATCTCCTCGCGCGGCACGGCGAAGTTCTCCAGGCCGTAGAGGATCTCGTCTTCCACCACGGTGGACACCATCTGGGAGTCGATGTCCTGGCACACGCTGCCCACCAGTCGCGACAGGTCGGTCAGCGAGGTGTCCACGGTATCGCACCCTTCCACCGTGACCGAGCCGTAGAAGTCGCCCGGATAGCAATGCGGAATGATGCCGTTGATGGCGTAGGTGAGGGTGGACTTCCCGCTGCCCGCCGCCCCGGTGATGCCGACGAAGCAGCCGTCGGGAATGGAAAGCGTGATGTCGCGCACCACGGGCTCTGTCCCTTCCCGGTACCGAAAACTGAACTCGTTGAACTCGATCATGATGACCTTTCTTGCTCGCGCCGGACCAGCAGTTTAACGCTTCAGCACCTTCTTCAGAGGCGTCGCCAGCACCTCGACGAAGATGCAGTTGAAGGTGGCGGTGCCCAGCACGATGGCCACGTAGGCCGCCATGGCCACGGCGAAGTCGCCGCCCACGGACACGACGTTGATGTAGACGGACAGCGCCGCGAAGGTGAAGCCGGACACGCAGGTGGAGATGAACGTGTTCACGAGCGGGTTCACGTCCAGCTTGCCGATCTTCATGGGCACGTGGATGAGCAGCCCGCAGGCGAGCGCACCCAAAAGCTCCGAGGGAATGTTGAGCAGCGGCGTGGCGTTCAGCATCGGAATCTGGCACACAAGGCCTGCGATGAGCCCGATGACGAGCGACTGGGCCACGTTCGGCCGGATGATGATAATGGCCAGGCAGTAGGCGGCGATAATGAAGTTCGGCTTCATGCCGAAGGAGGCGAGCAGGCTGCCCACCGTGAGCTTCAGCACGGCACCGGCGGCCAGAAGCACGGCCACCAAGATGAGATCCTGGATGGCCAGTCCCTTCTTCTCAGCCGCAGCCACGGTGCGCTTGGCGCCGGCGGCGGGGGTTGCGGTTTCAGCGTCGGCGGTCATACGGAGTTCTGCCATGTCGATCAGTCCTTTCTCGGGCGGTTTCCCCACCGCCCCTCGTGCCCGCTTCTTACGGGCCTTCCAATTCGTAGCAATTGCTCCTTCGCCGACGCCTTTCGAGAGGTTCCCGGCCGACCCCAACAAAAAAGGATCTGTCCTTCGCTTAAAGGACAGATCCCTTGATCTGCGGTGCCACCTTTAATTGATTCGCGCGATGCGAACCCCCTCATGAACGGGCCATCACCCGTTCTGCCTTTAACGCAGGCTCACGGTCCAGATACTCGGCCTCGTCGGAACAAACGACGTCGGGCCTTTCCCCTTTCCCTCGGCGATCCATTTACCCTCTGGCGTTCTGCGGGAATCTCAGCTGCGCCCGCTCTCTGTGAGTGCCCGGATGGCTTGACTTTCGCCTCATCGGTTTAAGGTATATTCAATTGCTGGTTGCGTACTCTACCACAGAATCCTGATCGCGCAACCCCTCAATTCGGCAACCTGTCAACGAGCCGCCGATTCAGCCCAAAATGGATCGGAAGGATGCATCCGTCCCGCAACGCTCTCGTGACAGACGGGGACGGCGGAGCTTTCGGCCAGCACGCTCCCCCTATACTCGAAGACACGCGGCGCCCTCGCGCATTGTCGCATCGACGTCGCTTGGTCGCAAGCAGCCGAAAGACCCGCAGTGCTGCGTGCTACTCGCAGCGAGACAAAGGAGCGCTCATGGATAACGTGGTTTTGGTCACCTTCGAAGACGAGGGAAAGGCCTATGAGGAGTTCAATCGCCTGAAGGATAACGAGGCGACGGCCGACTTCACCATTTTGGAAATGGCCGTGGTGAAGAACGTCGACGGGGCCATCATGGTGCCCGACGGCTTCCAGGACGGCTACGACGAGACCGACAACACGGCTTTCGGCGGGGTCATTGGCGCGGTCGTCGGCCTGCTCGGCGGCCCAGTGGGCGTGCTTCTGGGCGCTGGCATCGGGCTCGTGGCCGGCATGGCAATGGACGACAAGGACGTCGACGACGACGACTCTCTCATGGAATATTGCGCAAGCGAGCTCGCCCCGGGCGCGACGGCGCTGGTGATGCTCGCCAAGGAGGACGACGAGGACGCCCTGGACGCCCAGTTCGACGAGACCTGCGTTATCTATCGCTGGGACGCCGACGAGGTGAATGCGGAAGTGGAGCGCGCCGAAGCTCTAAGCGACACGTTGGCCGCCGAGACCCGCAAGCAGCTGCGCGAGGCGCGCAAGGAAGCCCGCAAGGCCCGCCGCGAGGCCCGCAACGACAACTAGAAGCGACGGCCGAGCTCTTCCGGCACGCGGCTTTCCCACATATCACGCCGGCGCAGCTCTCGCACTGCTCGCAAAATACCCAACAACAAAAGCGGCCGCCCTCCGTTCAGAAGGGCGGCCGTTCTCACTTAAGCCTGCAGCAACGAAAGCACGCAGCTACACGATCTTCTTGCCCAGGCAGGCGGCCAGCTCGCGCAGCTCGGCAATGAGCTCGCGGAACTGGGCCGGGGTCAGCTGCTGGGGGCCGTCGGAAAGCGCCACGGGCGGGTTGGGGTGCACCTCGATCATGAGCGAGTCGGCCCCGGCGGCGATGGCCGCCTTTGCCAGCGACGGCACCAGGTCGCGCTGTCCGGCCGGATGCGACACGTCGATGCACACCGGGTACAGCGACTGCTTGTGGATGACCGGCACCGCCGCGATGTCCAGCGTGAAGCGCGTGGCCGTCTCGAAGGTGCGGATGCCGCGCTCGCAGAGCACCACGTTGGTGTTGCCGTGATCAGTGATGTAGTCGGTGGCGGCGAGCCACTCGGCGATAGTGCCGGCGAAGCCGCGCTTGTACAGCACCATCTGGTGGGTGTCGGCCGTCACCTCGCCGATCTTCTTTAGCAGGCTGAAGTTCTGGAAGTTGCGGGCGCCCACCTGCAGGCCGTCCACGTAGTCGGCCACCAGCTGGCAGTGGGCCGAATCCATCACCTCGGTCAGCGTCTTCAGGTTGTAGCGGTCGCCGGCGCTCTTCATGATCTTGAGCGCCTCCTCGCCGAGGCCCTGGAACGAGTGCGGGTTGGTGCGGGGCTTGAAGGCGCCGCCGCGGATCCAGGTGAGGCCCAGATCGGCGATGCACTCGGCCACCTCGTCGAACTGCTCGGCGGACTCCACCGAGCAGGGCCCGGCATAAATGGTGATCTCGTCCGTGCGCTGGCCGAGATCGGGGATGGGGGCAATCTTCACTTCGCTCATACGGACGGCGTCTCCTTCATGATCTTCAAGATGGTAGCGTAAATCTCCCGGAGGTTCTCGTTGTAGAGCGGTCCTTCGTTGTAGCTATCCACCCGCGCGAAGATCTCCTCCTCGCGGCGCGCGTCGTACAGACCCAGATGCGCACCGGGTTTCAGACCACGGATGACCAGCGAGTGGCCGGCGCGCTTGTTCAGAAGCGCGACGATCTCGCGGTCGATCTCGTCGATCTGCTCACGATGCTTCTGAATCTCGGCAAGATTGCTGTTCTCTTCAGACATCGCTTTTCCTTTCATGTACCAAAAACTTGAACGAGCATGGCCTCATCGCTCAAAAGCAACGCCGCCCTCGCGTGGGCATCATGATAGCAAAGACCCCCGCCCGCGCCGAAGATCGCAAGAGAAAACGGATATAGAAGCCCTTAATGGGCAGACATCGGCAAAAGCGAAGGAGCGCTTGCGCTTGCGCTCGTGCTCATGCTCGCGCTCGTGTTCGCGCTCACGCTCATCCGCCTCTTCGCAAAAGCACGTGGCCAAAAAAAGCCCTGCAGCGGAAACAACTAGCGGCGAGAAACTCCGGCGGCCTTCTTTTCGGAATCGCGGGTGTACCACTCGATGAACAGGTCCACCGCGCCGTTGATGACGAACATCGCGCCCAGCACGAGCACGAAGGTCATGGAGGCGCCCCACGGGTTCACCACGATGAGCACGCCACCGATACCCACCAGCACCGCCGCCGCTAGCACGGCAATCCAAATGCTGCTGCCAAAGGAGCGCAAGCTGAAGGCCCGCACCACGTTCACAATGGCCAAGAGGATGAGAACCACCCCCAGCGCCACCGAGAAGAACCCGGCGATCACTTTCGGGAAGATAAACGCAATGAGCGCGATGATGATATAGAACACGGCCGCCATGAGGGTGCCCGAATCGCGGTAGCGCACGCTGCGCTGTCGAAAGTACGACATGAGCCCGGCCGCGCCCATAACCGCGAGCGCCACGCCAAACAGCAAGATGATGCCCTGTACGGTGATGGACGGATAGATCATCAGAAACAGACCGAACGCGATGCAAAGCACCGCCTGCACCATGTTATTCGATCGCACCAAGTTCAGAAACTTCTCCATGACGCTGCTCCTATCGCCCGACCCGTACGGCGTTCTCGCCTCGACCCGATGCCGACGGACGCCGGCCCCTCCCCGCGGCGCGCCCGGCATCGGAACTATCTCCTATGGACGCCATGTTAAAGCGAGCGCACAAAACCAAGCCCGTCGGCGGTTCCTTGAAAACAATCGGTTGAACAGGGATTAGGCTTGCAACCATTCCGTCAACAAGAGCACCGTTGCGAAACAATGCTGTTGCCATGCCGTTAACAACAGCGTCGAGCCTGCTCCTAGAAAGTCGCCCTTCCTCAAGTTTCACCACCAAGCACTTGGTACCAAGCTTCCAAGCGAACACAATATCGATCCGTCTAACAGCGAGAACAAGTTTTGCACCATTTTACAATTTTGAAAACATTTGTTTGTAATTTATGCTATACTCTCTAAGTAAACAACAAAAGAGATATTGCCTTCTTATTATTTCTAAGTTATTATCGAGGAGGAGAAATGCCCATAATAGCGACGTTTGCAGGAATTGTCATTCGCATGTACTTCCTGGAGTCCGAACACAATCCGCCTCATATTCATTGTGAGTACGGGGAGTTCGGAGCAGCTATCGACATCAGGACACTGCAAATTCTTGACGGCTTCCTCCCAACCAAGGAGCACCGCCTAGTTGCCGAGTGGATGCAAATCCATCAGGAAGAACTGCTTGACATCTGGGATACGCAGGTATTTCGGAAACTGCCTCCTCTTTAGAGAAAGGGCCTTTATGTTCCACAAGCTGATCTCGATTTACCCCCTTAAGAACTACCGTCTTCTCGGATTCTTCCCGGGACAGGAGAACCGAATTTACGACATGAAACCCCTCATCGAGCATGCGGCTCCTTTCGCCCCGTTGCACAACGAGGAGTTTTTCACGCGCGTGCGCGTTGACGCCGGAGGTTACGGAATATCCTGGAACGACGATATCGACTTATCAGCCAACGAAATCTACGAGCACGGCACCGCCATCGATGTCGCATCCGAGGAAAAGGTCACTCTCTTGCAAGCCGTAGTCGCAGCGCGGCAGAGCGCCGGATTGAGCCAGAGCGCCATAGAGGAAGCATCGGGCGTTCGCCAACCCGTTATCGCCCGCATGGAAAACGCGACGACCAGTCCCCAGATTGACACCATCCTCAAAGCCCTCGCCCCCAGCGGGAAAACCCTGGCCGTTGTCGATCTTAAGAGCGCCGCACTTTAACGGCATCTCTGCGAGGGTTGACGCACGGTATCTAAATCGCACAATTCGGGCAGCCGCTGGGTCTAAATCTCGGAAAAGCGGCACTGGCTGCGACCTGGTATTATGCAAGCAATTCCGCAGGTCGTAGCCAGTGTTTCGAAGGCGTCCGAAATCGCTCTTTTAGATACGCCGCGGCCGGTGCAGCGAGAGCAGGATCGCAGCACCGGCCGGAAACCGTACCTTTTACGCAGTCAGCGGCTCGAAGTCGCTGTCGGCGTCGGCCAGTGCGGCGGCACGAGCGGAGACACGCTCGGTCTCGGTCGCAGGCACGAGCAGTTTCGAGCCCAGGGCCATGAACCCCAGCGCGCCCACCGACACGACGCCCAGCACGATCAGCACTTCGGGCAGCGTGGGCGCGTAGGAGCCGAGAAGCGCCCAGCCGCCGTCGGACATGATGCCCGGCGCGCCCTCCACGTTCGGCACGATGAATGAAGTGAACAAAAGCCACAGGCGCTTGCACAGCACGCCGGCGATGACGAGCACGCTCGCCCCCACCACGAGCCCCGTGCGCTCGCGGTTCTTCGCGAACACCAGCACGAGGAACGGGACAACCAGGCCGCCGACGATCTCGAACCAGAAGAACGGCGCCGTAGGCCCGCTCGTCATGAGCGCCAGCGTCTCGGCACCGGCCGCCCCCGGATAGGCCATGGTCAGCACCTCGCAGAAGATGAAGAACGCGTCTATGGCGATGCAGGTGGCCAGAAGCCCAGCCAGCGATGCCATAAGCTCGCGAGAGGTGTCGAACAGGCGCGCCTTCTTCAGCGCCGCCAGCACACACAGCAGCAGCGCCAGGCCCGAGTCCATGGCCGAGGCCACGAAGATGGGTGCCATGATGGCCGAGTACCAGCCCTCTTTGGCGATCTGCAGGCCGAAGATCCAGGCGGTCACCGAGTGCACCAGAATGGCGCAAGGCAGAGCGAAACGCGAGATGATGGACACCGCATGATCGTTGCCGCGGTGCATGTTCACCAAATACAGCACGTTGATCACCAGATACAGCGTGATGACGCAGATGTCCCACACCAGGGGCGACGCGGGGTTCGGGCCGGTCACAATGCGCCAGACGCGCTGGATGCCGCCCAGGTCGATGAGAACGAACATGCCCGCCAGACAGATGCACACCGTCGACAGGATGATTGCCGGCATGGCCACAGCCTTGAAGCGCTTGATGTGGAACACGCTCGCCGAGGAGGCCACGATAAGACCGCCGGCAGAAAGCCCCACGAAGAACATGAACATAGTGATGTACAGGCCCCACGACACGCCGTTGGACATGCCCGTCACCGCCAGGCCGCCGACCAGCTGGTAGATATAGGCCCCGATGCCCACCACCGCCAGCACCGCGAGCACCGCCGTGAGCGGCTTGTTCTTGGTCAGAAGTTCCATGATGCCACTCTCCTATTCAAAGTAGTAGACTTGCGGACGGGTGCCCTGTTCCTCCAAAAGGACGCGACCGCCTCGAGCGCGGATCACCTTCGACACCTCGGAATCGGGATCGTCCAAATCGCCGAAAATGCGGGCGTCCATGGGGCAGCACTGCACGCAGCGTGGTTCCTCACCTTGGTCGGTGCGCTCCTTGCAGAGGGTGCACTTCTCGGCCACGCCTCGCACGCGCCCTTCGACGTTAGCATCGCCGTAGGCGAAATCCGGCACATGAACCGGCTCGTCCCAGTTGAAGGAGCGCGCGTTGTAGGGGCAGGCGGCCATGCACATGCGACAACCGATGCACTTATCGTAGTCGATCTCCACGCGACCGAGCTCGTCCTTGTAGGTAGCGCCCGTGGGGCACACGCGCTGGCACGCCGGGTTCTCGCAATGCTGGCACGCCAAAGGCAGATAGGACCGGGTCAGATTGGGATACTCCCCCTGGGCGTCGTCCACTACGCCTCCGCCTTCGGTTACAACGCGGTTCCATCGGAGGTCCTTCGGAACGCCGTTCTGCATCTTGCATGCGAAGACGCAGGTCTGGCAGCCAATGCAACGGGTCTTGTTGATGGCCATTCCGTATCTCGTCATAATTCTCACCTACGCCTTCTCTACTTCCACCAGCACGTCGTTATAGGGGATCTGCGGACCGAAGAACATCGAGTACCCGCGCTCCAGACGCGCGGAGTTGGTCACGTTCTGCAGGAACCCTTCCTTGTAGTAACGCGTGTAGGTGGTCTCGGCCATGAACAGGACGCCCGGCTGCAGCGAGCGGTTGACGAGTGCCGTGGCCACAAACGAGCCGCGGTCGTTGAATACGCGGACATCGTCGCCCGTCACAATGCCGCGGGCCTCCGCATCTTCCGGAGCGATGTTCAGGCTGGGGCCGAAATCTTCCTGGAACCATTCATTGGCAGAATAGTAGGCGTGGATGCGATAGCGACTCTTGCCCTGAGTGAAATAGAGCGGGAACTGGGCCTTCTTCGGATTGCTCTCGTAGGCCTCGTTCGCGTCCTCGTACACCGGCAGCTCGTGGCCTTGGTCGACCAGATACTCGTAGTACAGCTCGATGCGCGTGGAGGGTGTGAGGAACCCTTCAGCCAGACCGTCGGGCATATAGTCGTCGCCCGTCTCGGGCAGGGCCATCACGCCGCCGTGCTCCAACAGCGCATCATAGGTGATGCCCTCCATCCGGGGATCAAGCTCGGCAGCCCCGTCGAGCATGAAACGCGCAAGTTCCTCGTAGGATTCGGGAAGCAGGTCTTCCAGACCCCACTGGGCGGCCAGCAGGCGCTCGATTTGCAGATCGCTCTTCGATTCGAACATCGGATCCACCATGCCGTTGGCCAGCATCACATGGCCCATGCTGTCGCGCAGCTGCTTCACGTTTTCCTCGCACTCGAATTTAGTGCAGGCCGGCAGCACGATGTCAGCATAGTCTACCGCCGAGGAGTGGTAGATATCGACGATAGCGAAGAAGTCGAGGCTCTTCACCCATTCCAACATGTCATTGGCCGCGCCCGCCTCCAAGGTGAAGGCATCGCCGAAGGTCAGGGCCGCATGGATGCTGTTCTCCTGATAGGGCATGTCGTACATAGAGACGGGGCTGTCTCCGTAGTGGTACTCCTCGGGAAGGACCCAGTAATTGAACGTCGCCGACGGATCGTTGGCGCCCAGGCCGCAATAGGAACCATAGCCGGCGCCCTTCTTGCCGTACTGGCCGGTCAGGGCCACCAACATGGCCGTGGAATGCCCCAGCACATCGGCGTTGGTGTACTTGTCGGCGCCGCCCAGGCCGATGTCGATGATGGCAGGTCCGTTGTTGGCATAGCGGTCGGCCAGATTCACGATTGTCTGCTGATCGATGCCCGAGGTCTCGGCGGCCCATTCGAGGGTGAGGGTGTCGAGCCATTCCTTTATGAGCGTGAACTCAGTGACCAAGTGCTTGCCGTCCACCGTCCACTCGCCTTCGAGCGCCGGAATCGCATTGGCGCTGTCGTAGAGAACGGGAGCGCCGGTCACCGTATCCCACACCATAGGAGCGCCCACCGGCTCGGCGCTCACCACGGCGGGATTGGGCGCCATGACCTCGGCGCTGCGGTAGCTTTTGCCTGTGTCGCGATCGACCAGGTAGGGGCAGGAGGTGTGAGCGAGCACGAAGGCCTCGTCGTACCACTCGTTGTCCACGACGGCCTTAAGCATGCCCTGGATAAGGGCCGCATCCGTGCCGGGTCGCACCGGCAGCCACTCGTCGGACTTCGCCGCCGTGCCCGTAAAGCGCGGATCGATGGTGACGATATAGGTTCCAGCCTCTTTGGCATCCATGAGGGGGCGCGACCAAACCATGGCGCTCTCCAGCGGGTTGTGGCTCAGTTCGATGATGGTGGCCGCGTCCTTGAACTCCCAGTGGGAGCGGTTCGATAGATAGCTCCAAGGGCCGAAAGCCGGCCCCAGGCCGTTTGCCTGCCCGCGATCAAGGCCCCAGTTGCCACCCGAATCAGCATGCAGCAACTGCGTGATGAAGTCGAACTCGATGCCCGCCTCGGTGGACTTGCGGATGAACACCGAGCCTTCGCCGTATTTCTGCTGGGCTTCCTTGAGGTTGTCGGCAATCGTCTTAATGGCCTCGTCCCAGCTGATCTGCTCGAACTCGCCGGCGCCGCGCTCACCAACGCGCTTCAGCGGCACCTTCAGCCGATCCTGCGCGTAAATATGGGACAGCTCGCCAATGCCACGCAGGCAGATGGTCGAATGTTTCTTGTCCGCTACGATATCGCTCGGCTCGATCAGCGTGATACGTTCGTCGCGAATAGTGCACTTCAAGTTGCACCCGGTCAGGCAATGGAACTGATGGCACAGGTGCGCCGTTCGCTCCTCCCCCTGGGCCGTGGCCTTCGCGGGCGCCAGCGCGCCGCCGCCAATGGCCACGCCCACAGCGCCCGCGCAGGCGAGGCCCGCGGCTGCGGCGCCGGTGGTCTTCAAGAAACCGCGTCGAGTGAGTCCGCCCGTGGGATGGGTTGCTTCGGACATCTCTCCTCCTTTGAATTCCCAGGGATCGAGCCGTGGGACGCCACGCGCACCTGCGGCGAATGCATGCGCCGCGAATGGATTGCGACAATGTCGCCGCGCCAGTGGGTCTTGGACTCTTTGCGCCTGCGTCTCCTCAACTGCGCAGGTCGCTATCCCCTCTTCTGGTAATCCTTGAGAATTGGCCAAATTCCACGGGAAGCACTATAGCAAATTGTCCTATGACAATGCAAGGATTATCATAGGACAATTTTCAGAGCAGTTTATCTATTTCGAGGATAGTTACTCGGAACCGCTGCTCGATTCATCCTCCAATTGACGCAAGCGTTCTCTCGCATTTTCGATCCCCACAACATAACGCCCTGCAGCCATATCCGCGCGGCCGCCCTCTATAACCTCCATTAGCTCCTTCTCGTAAAGGGCGTCGCGAGCTGCTTCCTCTGCTTCGATCATTTCACTAACTGCAAGTTTCAGACGAGGATAGTCCTCAACCGCAGTCTTATAAACCGTCTCGAACGAAAGAGTGAAATAGCCATGCGCGTATACGTCCCGAGTTTTCGCAGCGAAACGCAGCTCGGTTCCAGGATGCTCGGTGTAAAACTCCTCACTTAAGCGCTTCGCTAGCTCACCCACATTGATGGTAGTCATCGAAGAAGCTCGCTCAATTGTCTCATCAGCCAAAAAGGCATCTAGATCTATCTCGTCGAGCAGCTTCTCCAGATACTCTATTTCAGAGACGATCTTCTTGAGTATCCTGAGATCAGAGTCCTTCATAGAGCGGCACCACCTTGTTGACAACCAGAAGCGAATCATCTGGGACGGGGTCTTGCACCACGTCCACCGAGACGCCCAAGCGCTCCTCCATGCAAGACAGCACCCGGGCCAGGGTAAACAAACTCACGACAGCCGAAGTGAACCGCACGAGCAGATCTATATCAGATCTGCGAGTCGCCCGCCCGTCCGCATAGCTGCCGAACAGAGACACGCTTGCAATCTTCTCCCCCAAAGGAGCCGTCGCGTTGTACTCCTCGCTTGCGCGAGATACCTCGTTCCTGATTTGCTCAATGGTGTAAGGCGGCATAGCTCACCTCCTCGCATACCGACTAGATAATTTGCAGTATACCCTATGCTTCAAAGTTTCGCGGGCATCTTACTTGTCGCGATACTCCCGGACGATTTCCAGGGTGAGGTCGTCGCGTTGGCCGTGGTAGTAGCGCTCCAGAACGGCGGGAAACTCCGGGGTATCGCTGACCAGCTCGAAGAGGGTCATGGACGAGCGCACCTTCAGGGCATCGATAGGACCAAGCACGGCCACGGGATCGTCACCCGGCAGGTCGAGAAGCGCCTGGGCCGCCTCGCGCAAGCGCGCCGACAGCACCTCATCGGCCATGTAGGCCTCAGCCTCTTCCCAGCTGCCGATCCCGAAGTAGTCGGCCGCCCAGCTGAACCCCAGACCGCGCACCTGCGGGAATACGAACCAGATCCAATGCCCCTGCTTGCAGCCGTCGCGCAATTCCGCCAGCGCCTGCTCGTAAACGCCGTCCGCCTGAGCCTCCAAAAACCGCCCAATGCCCTGCTTCTCGTTTTCTGCCACAGCTTAACCTTTCTCCCGCGCCGACCGTCGTTTTTCCAAAATCGTTCCAAGTGTTCGCGAAGATTAGAATCCCATCGCCTTCAACCGCTCCAAAGCGGGCGCGGCGTGGCGGGCGCCGGCTTCGGGATACAGCTCGGAGGCAATCGCGATGCCGAGGCGAACATCTTCCGCCGCCTTTCCAAGCACTTCGCCTACGACGCGAGCAGGCAGGCCCCACGAGCGGGCCTCAGCTACAATATTCTCTCGCTCGATCCTATCGATGCGAATGCGGCCATCGATGCGCAAGCCCATGAACAGCACGTTCGGCGTAATCTCAAGGGCTGGCACGACGTCATAGAGCGGCGCGAGGCACACCTCGTCGCCCCCGTGGAGCAGCGCGTAGTTCTTGGCGTGAGCGTCGGTATTTCCCAGAACGGTGCTCACGAAGAGATGCCGCAGCAGCCGCTTGCGCTCTTCCAGCGAGTCGGCGGCATAGCGGGACAGCAGCTCGGCAATGCCCTTATAGGTCGGATCGCTTTTCGTGGGCGTCGCTGTTGCCGCGTACTTGCGTCCCGGCTCTATGCCGAGAGCCTGCGCGCAGTCTTCCTGGTGCAGCCGCACAAGCCCCCGTTCGGTTTCAACTCGGTCGAAGCGCTCCACAGCCAGCGTAGGCGGCGCATCGGGCAAATCGAGAATGGCCGAGCCAGCCGTCTCCGTCACATGTCGCGCGACCTCCATTCCCCATGCTTCCGCTTCGACTAATCCCGCAAGCCGGCCCTGGGGCTGCGGCTTCAATATATGTGTTGAAGGAGCCCCGTCCAAAGGAAGCGCCACAGAATTCAAAGCCCTATGGCCCGGCTCGGCCGCAGCCCAGTCTTCTGATCTCGCAATCACGCACAGCTTCTCCTGAAAGCCGCCAAGCGACACCCGCAGAGAAGATGCGTCATCGTAAGGGTGCGACGGCAATGCCGCCAGGCGCGCCGACAGTTCCTCGGGGGTCAATCGCTTCTCGCGCGGCAACTCCTGGCTCGCACGCGCCAACGCCCAATCTTCCGAGGGCATTACCTCAACGGCACCGGCGCACTCCCAGCCAATCTGGGCGAGCAATCCGAAATAGTCGCCCTCGGCAACGCCGTAGAACCGCTGCAGCTCAGCGAGCCTCGCGTCTTCGGGCAAAAGCCCCGAGAACCAGGAAAACGTCCGCCGGACACCGAAGGGTTCCTCTTGCACGCAGAGCGCCGTTGAGAGCAGAGGCGAAAAGGGGCGCTCCGAAACCGTCTCTTCCGAGAACGCGAAACGAGCGCCATTCTTCGTGCGAGCCAGTTGCCCAATCTTCTCGCCGCCGAGGCGAACCTCAAGGGTCTCGGAATTCACTGTTGACCCCCTTCTTGGCGCGAGCGCAGAAGCGACACCACCGACGCAGGGGCATCATGCACTTCGGCTTGAGCGCCCTTGGGGAGCACCACCAGCTTCAAGCCCAAATCGCTGATGGCGCGCATGAGGGTCTGGGAGCTGACGCCCTTGCCATTTTCAAGAGCCGAAAGGGTGGCGTGGGAGGCACCGATGATCTCGGCGAACTCATCTTGGGTGTACCCCTTTTCCTTGCGGGTTTTCTGGAGAAACGACCCGAGCTGGTCAAGGCCGTACACATTGGTCCACTTCATCGTACATCTCCCATCGGATATCAATTTTTCTTGATATTAGCCGATATTGGGAAAATGTCAAATATTCTTGATAGATTGGAAAACGAAGTGATTGTCAAATATTTTTGACAGTTAGCCCTTGAGCAGGTCGCCCAGGCCCTCGTTGAAGCCCTCGGCGAAGGCGCTAGGGATGACGACGGTGCCCTTGCCCTCGCGCAGCGACTCGTTCAGCAGGTGCATGGTGCGCAGGCGCGAGACCGCCTCGTGGTCGCCGATGAGCCCTTCCATTTCGTCCAAGATCTCGTAGATGTCGTGCTCCGCCTCCATGAGGATGATGCGGGCCTTCTTGCGTTGCTCGGCCTGGGCCTCCAGACTCATGGCCTCCTGCAGCTCCTTCGGCAGCAGAATGTCGCGCACCTCCACCGAAAGCACGGTCACGCCCCAGGGCGCCACCTTCTCCTCCAGCACCCGCTTAAGCTCCCGATCGAGTTGCTCGCGGCGGATGGCCACCTCGGCGGCGCTTGCCCGGCCGATGGCGTCGCGCAGGGCCGTTTGGGCCGCCATCTCCACGGCGCGGGTGAAGTCGCCCACCTCGGTGCAGGCCGCGGCGGCGTCCCACACGTGCCAGAACAGCACGGCGTCCACGTTCATGGGCACGAGATCGGCCGTCAGCGTCTCCTCGGCGTAGAAGGTGGTCACCCGGGTGCGCGTGTCCACCCGCATGGTATTCGACTCGATGACGGGAATAGTCCAGAACAGCCCCGGCCCCGACACGCGGTTAAAGCGCCCGAGGCGAAGCACCACCACGCGCTCCCACTGCTGAGCGATATGGCAGCAACCGATGGCGAGCAGCGCCGCCAGCGCGGCCACGATGATAAGCCCTAGGGTCACGCGGCCGGTCGCAAGCGCGCCAACGCCCAACGCGCAGGTCAGCACCACGACGAACAGCACGGCGGAGAACAGCAGCACGCCCGCCGAAGAGGCGCGCTCCCCCACCACTTCCGTAGACACATCCGGCGCCACGCGGAAGCGGCGCTCGTCGGAAGACTTCTCTTTGCCGAACATGGGAACTCCTTCAGGTCGGAACTTGCGGGACGGCGTCATTCGGCGCAGTCAGAGACGCAAACAGGGGCGGGAGACGCGAGCTGTCACGCCCCCTTCTCGGCCCGCACGGCGGGCTTCTCGAAATCGATGATGCGGGCGGACACCTCGCCGCGCTCGCGGGCCTCGTCGTACTTCAGGCGCTTGATCTTTCGGCTCATGGCGCGCTCGATGTCGTCCAGCCCCATGCCCAGCTCGCGGCACGACGCGATGCACTCGTCTAGCACCGCATCGGCCTCACCCTCCCCTTCCGCACCCATCTTCGCACCCAAATCGGTCACGAACACGCCGCGACCCCGCGTCGATTCCAGGTACCCGTCGGACACGAGGCTCAGGTAGGCCTTGTTCACCGTGTTGTAGTTGATGGAGATCTCCGAGGCCAGGCCGCGCACCGTGGGCAGCTTGTCGCCGGGCGCCAGGGTGCCGTCGTTGATGAGGTAGGCGATGCGGTTGCGCAGCTGCACCCACAGGGGCAAGTCGCTTGTCGGATCAACTTCGAAGGGAAACATGGGCGACCTTTCTCTCAAGGACTAGAAGGGGACGGAAACAACGGGCAGCATCCCGGCCGCCACTACGACCGCGCGCAAACAGGCGCCGCCAACAAGAACGCAACCGGCGCTGGCGAGCAACGCGCGCGAGGCGAGAGACGCCTCGGCGACGTCCTTACTCGCATTGCAACGCGCGAGGACAGCCTCTATCGCAAAAGGAGCAACAAGGCCAACGAGCACAAGGCCGCCCCAGAACGGCAGAGAGCACGCACCGTTCAGCAAAGAGGCCACCGACGCCAATGCGGCCGCATCGGTAGGCGTTGCCCCCGAGGAAGTCGAGCCGCCGTGCTCCAACCACGCTGCGCCGAGCCACAGCGTCACGACGACCGCCTCCAGGGCAAGGAGAATCATATCGGCGCGAACGACTTGCCGCATCGTTCGGCCGAAAACCGTCGCCATTCCCGAAAATGCTGCCACCATGCCCACAAGCGCCACTCCGCACGAGAGAGCCGAGATCGCGAACAGCCCCGGCAACCACGGGCCGAACCACAACGGCACCGACGGCATACCCGACAGCAACAGTCCCGTATAGATCACCGCGACGAAAGACACCGCCGCAAGCAAGACAGCGAGCGCTCTGAACAGAGGCAGAGGCACCGACGGCACTCCGAGCCACACAAGAAGCATGGCTGCCGCCAGCGTTCCACAAAGCAAAAGCGCCCAGAATCCTACGACCAGATAATTCGAAGGGGATGAAACCGCCAGCAAAAGGATGCGATCGAGGCGCCCCACATCAGCCGCAAGGCACAGGGCCCCCAGCACTAAGACTACCAGCGAGGCCACGAGTATCGGCACGAACAGTCGACGATAGGCAGCGCTTCCGTTGTCTCTGAAGCGCACAACCACTCCGCGACTCACGTCTCTCTCGTCAGCGAGGAGCATCAGCACTGCAGCAATCAAGAGCGCGCCCGCCCCTGTCCCTCCCAGAAAGAGGTAAGCAACCACCAGTTCGCTGAACACAACTCCTCCTCTTGCCCTAGACAATGCCTACGGAACCCACCGACCCCGCATTCCAGCGTTAAGATTATCATAAGACAATCGAAGAAGCGATGCGTCCGTCAGGAAAGATTCAGGGAGAGCAGCACCAAGAATTTCGAGTTGTTAGACATCCAACACGCTCGCAGGTGATTGCCTGCTTCCATCTTATCTTCTCATATATCGTATTTTATTACTTTTCTTACACATTTTGTTCTGTCGCAGTTTTTGAGCGAACCATCGCGCGTACCCAAAGTCTAACAACTCGAAAAAACAGCCCGAATCCGACGGCAAGCTTTTCCGAGAAGGCCTTCGTTCCCGATTCGCACGGTTAATTCACGTTGAAATCGCGCCGCTTTTGCGTCGGCTACAGCAGCACTTTCACGCCGAAGTAGGCGAGCACCACCAAACCCACGATGATGCGGTAGACGCCGAACGCCGTGAAGTCGTTCTTCTTGATGTAGCCCATGAGGAACTTGATGGAGATCACCGACACGACGAATGCCGTCACGATGCCCATCACAAGCACGGCGATCTCGGTGGCCGTCATGACCAGGCCCACGGCCATCAGATACTTGATGAGCTTCAGCACGCCCCAGCCGAACATAACGGGAATGGCCAGAAAGAACGTGAACTCCGCCGCCGCCGTGCGCGAGCAGCCGCAGAGCATGCCGCCGATGATGGTGGAGCCCGAGCGCGACGTGCCGGGGATGATGGCAAGCATTTGGAAGCAGCCGATCTTCAGCGACGTCTTCCAGTCGATCTCGTCCACGGTGCGCACGCGGAACAGGGCCATCTCGGCGTCGTCGCCATCGTCGCCCGGACCCACCTCGGGCACGGGACGCGCATGGGCGCCGCGGGGACGCCGGGGGGCGCGACTGGCCAGGTAGGCTGCCTCGCGTCGACGGTTGCGCCGCTCCAGCAGGATGAACACGACGCCGTAGACGATAAGGGCGATGGCCACCGTCCACGCATTGTAGAAGTACTCGTTGAAGAAGTCGTCCAGCGTAAGCCCGATGGCCGCCGCCGGAATGCAGCCGATGGCCACCATGCCCCACAGCCGCCACGTGCCGCGTTTCTCGGCCGACGTCTTCTTCGGTGAGAACGGGTTCAGCTTATGAAAGTACAGGATGAGCACGGCCATGATGGCGCCCAGTTGGATGACCACCAAGAACAGCTCCAGGAACTCCGCCGACACGTTCAGCTTCACGAACTCGTCCACGAGAATCATGTGGCCCGTGGAAGAGATGGGCAGCCATTCGGTGATGCCCTCCACGACGCCGATGAAGAACGCCTTCAGAACTTCGATGAACATGTCCACAGAAACTGCCTCCGTACGATTTGCTTGTCTGTCGGCCCAAGCGGCGAGCGGCAACCCAGGCCAGAGCGCGCCGCCAACACGAGGAAAAGCGCACAAGGGGCACTCCCTCTTTCGAGCCTCGGAAATGCTATCACGGCACTGCGAATCGTCAGGATTCCTACGGAGAAAGTCCACGTTTGTCACTTTGGTCTACCGAGGCGCCGGCCAGCCCAGCGTTCGCAGCGCGCGACACAACCCGTCGTGTCGCGCGTGCCGCCCATTCCACCATGGCTTGTGCACGTAGCCGATTTCATGTCAGATACAACATAGCAAGCAGGTTCGTTTTCCCTGCTCAAATCCTCTTTTCGAAAGCAACGATGCGCCAACGAACACCAAGCATCGTGGTAATAAAACTATCGAAGATCGCACTTTTACCAACGATGTCAGTTCCATTGGGGTATCATGGGACACCCGCGAGAGACCGGAAGCGAAATGTTTTTCCGGCCCGGCAAACGCAGCTTTCAACTCAACAGGCCTCGCCCTCTTCCTGGCGCTCAGGCGCACTGCGGCACAACCCGCGGCGCACGGACGTCCTTGCCTCATCACGGATGCGCCCACCAACCGAAGGGTCTCCCCCTTCCGACAAAAGGATACTATCATGCTGAAAGCTGCCCACCCCGGCGGTCTGATCCCGCCCATCCTCCATCCCTCCCCGCTCAACCGCGAAAACACCGGCGAGCGCACCGACCGGACGGGCGCGCTCCTGTTCGCAGGCGCCGTGGCTTCCTTCGGGCTAGCTCTCGTGCTCATCGGCGCTGCCGTTTCGTTCGCCGCCGGAGCGCCAGCGCCGGCGAACCTCGACCAGTCGACCCTCGTGTTCGGATCCTTGGCAGCGGCCTGCGCCCTGGCGGCACTCGGCATGATGCTGGCCTTGCGGGAGAGAAGCCTGCGCACGCAGCAAATGCGCCGCGTCACCCGTGCCGAGCAGATCCAGGGAGAGCTGGACAGTCTGGGCCTCACGCCCAAGGAGATGCCCATTGCCAAGCTCATCCTGCAGCATCAAAGCTATGCGACCATCGCCGCCGAGCGGCACCTGGCCGTGCGCACGGTGCAATTCCATGCCACGAATATCTTCCGGAAGGCCTATGTCAGCAATCGGCGCGATTTCGAGCGTGTCATCCTGGCCGACGAGCGCAACGACGACCGGAGCGACGGGGGCCGCCGCGACACTCCCTGCTGCCGCAGCAACCAAACGACACCGCCCGACGGCCGAGGCGCCGCGCGCCCCGGATGCGCCCTCTGCGGCCAAAATACCTGCTTGCCCGGGGGCGGCTCCGACAACCCGGCGACGGGCCTCCCCGCGCAAAACCCTGGCAGCGAGCAAGAGCGCGGAGATCCCGACCGTCCCGCTGGCAGCCCCACGACCCTCCGCAGCAGGGCGGCCCTGCGCCACGGCAGGCAGGAGGGAGGACGGCCATAGCCAGCGCCGTTCGCTAGCGCGCCCGCACATCTGGTAGGCGGCGCCGGCACTCGCAGGCGCGTCCGCGAGAGGTCATCATTGGGGAAACAGGCGCCCGCGCGCCGCCTTCGTCGTGGTGCCCGCGTGCTACCGTGAACCCATGAGCAACTTCGCCGACATAGCGTGCCCTGCATCGCCGCAACTCGAAAGCGCAACGACCGCCTCCCCTGACGGCCGCCCGAAAGACTCGGCAACATTTGCGGGAAGCCGCTCTCGAAAGACGCCCGACGTCCCCGAAGGCGAGATGCACGGCCACGGCTCCGGCGGCCCCAAGGACGTCTGGACGCACAACGTGGAAGCCACCGCGTCCCTCCTCATCGCCTTCGGCACCCTCATCACCACCTGCAGCGCCCAGGGCCTTTTCACCCCCTCGACCGCCAGTCGGTGGATTCTCGAGTACCTCGTTCCCTTCCAGCTGCCGATTTTCTACTTCTGCCTGGGCTTTCTCTACCAGCGCTACCGCACGACGCGCACCCCTCGCGCCTGGGGCCAGAACCTCCGCCGCGAGCTGGCGCTCATGGGCATCCCCTTCGCGGCGTTCACCGTGCTCGTGCTGCTCACGAACTCGGCCGTCGGCGCGAAGCCGCCTCTGTCGGTCGCCGATCTCCTCCGCGCGCTCTTCATCGAGCCCGTCATTCCCGTCGGCTACTTCTATACCTGCCTCATCATTTACGCCATCACCCCCACCGTGAAGAGCCGCCGCAACGCCAGCGGCCTCCTGTTCGCCGCCGTCGCAGCGAAAGCGGCCATCGTGGCGCTCGCTTCGCTGCCCGCCACCGCCGAGATGGCCACGCGCCTCCCCTACGCCGTCACCTCCGTGGCCGAGAACTGGATCTGGGTCGCCGGCGGCATGGCCATGGCGCTCTACCGGGGCCTGCCCCTCGTGCGCGGATCCGAGAAGGCCTGGGCCCTCGGCGCCCTGTGGGTGGCCACCAGCGTGATCGCCTTCTACGCCGGCTGGACCGGCGAGACGTCCCACGCCGTTCTGGACGCGCTCGGCGTGCTGTGGGCGACCTCCCTGTTCTCCACCGTGTTCCGCAGCGGGCGGCAGAACCGCTTCTACGACTTCGTGACCCGCTACACCATGGCCATCTGGCTCTTCCACGGCATCTGCCTCGCCCTGTACTTCCATCTTTGGAAGGCGGCCGGCATCTCCGTCACAGCAGCACCGTGGATGGCGGCCGTGGGGGCGGCGCTCGTCTGCTACGGCATGCCGGTGCTGATCATGGCCGTCCTTTCGCGCCTTGGGAAGGCCGGCATCATCGTGTATCCGGCCCGCTATCTGCCGCCCGCGCCGGCCACCATGCTCCGGAAGACGCCGCACTAACGTATACTAGGGCCCATGAACAAGTCGCAAACATCTTTCCTGGCGGGGGGCGACCCGTATCTGGCGCCGTTCTCGTCTATGACCGACGGGCAGCTGCGCGACCCCAAGCAGCTCGTGGGCCTGGCCCGCGCCATCGACCCGGAGGGCGCGCCGGAGCGCTTGGCGTCGGGCCTGTTCGTCGCTGAGTCCGTGAACGTCATCGACCGCGCCCTTAACGCCGGGTGCGTCCCCTTCGCCGTGCTCACCGATGCGCGCTGGCTCGCCGCCTCCGAAGTGCTCTTGGAAAAGGTGCACACGGCCAATCCGGCCGCCCCCGTGGCCGTGGTCTCCTCGGAGGAGATGCGCTCCATCACCGGCTACGAGGTGACCCGCGGGCCCTTGGCCGCCTTTCACCGGCCGCCCGAGCCCGACCTGGCCGCCCTGCTTACTGGCGCCCACCGCGTCGCCGTGCTGGAGGACGTCACGAACTACACCAACATCGGGGCCATCTTCCGCAGCGCCGCCGCCCTCGGCATCGATGCGGTGCTGCTCACGCCGGCCTGCCATGACCCGCTGTTTCGCCGCGCGTCGCGCGTTTCCATGGGTACGGTGTTCCAAGTGCCCTGGGCCCGCATCGGCAGCGCGCGCGATTGGGCGTGCGAGGGCGTGGCGCGCCTGCGCGACGCCGGCTTTGTCACAGCCGCCCTGGCCCTGGCCGACGACGCGCTTTCCATCGCCGATACGCGCCTGAAGGCGACCGACAAGCTGGCCCTCGTACTGGGCACGGAAGGCGACGGCCTGGCCGCCTCCACCATCGCCGCCTGCGACTGGACCGTGCGCATCCCCATGCACCACGGGGTCGATTCCCTGAACGTCGCCGCCGCCAGCGCCGTCGCCTTCTGGGAAACCCGCCGGGAAGGCTAGCGTCGCGCAGCCACATCCCGTAGCTGGGAAGACTAGCGTCGCGCAGCCTCATCCCGTAGGGGCTGACCTTGGTCAGCCCTCATCAGGCAAGGTTATCCCTCTTGTGAGGGGCGACTGAGGTAGCCCCCTACGGATGGAGCGGAAGCTCGGCCCCCTACGAGCCGGTCGGAAGTCCCATGGCGTTCGCGATCGCCATCGTCACGCCCACGGCTATCACGCCCACGACAACCAGCGCGATGCCCAAGATTCGCAAACGAGCTCCCTGCAGAAGGCGAAGCCTCGGAGCCGCCCGACGTAAAACGCGGACGTCGGTCAAAATGAAAAGAAAGCCCGTGAAGAACGGAATACCGAACGTCCAATACTGAAAGGCGAGCAGCCAGAACGGCCAGGTGGCGTAACGTTCGTCGGGCGTGAACGGCATTGCGATGAGAACTGCCATGAACAGCAGCCACACCACCAAGAGGGCGACATCGACCACGAGCCCTGCCGTCTCACCGGAGGAGAGCGTCGAGAAAGCACGCCTTACCCGAGAAACGACTACGCCATGCGGTCTGTCATCGATCGGAGCTGCGGCACTCACCGCCGTCGCGGCCCAATCCGCAGGGGAAACCCGACCCGCGCCGGCGACCTGGGTTACAACGACACCCCGGTCTGCAGGAGAAGCCCCGGCTGGGGCGAGCGCCGCGAGGAACGCCGCCTTCAGGTCGCGCACCGTCTGGAAGCGGGCCGCCGGATCAAAGGCGCAGGCGCGCTGGAGCACGGGGCGCAGCGCGAAAGGCACTTCCGGCCCCGCGAACCCCGCCGCAGCCACCGACGGCGACGGATCGCGCTCGGCCAGCAGGTAGTAGAGCAGCATTCCCAGCGCATACACGTCGCTGCGCTCGTCGGTCTGCCCGTAGCCGAACTGCTCGGGCGGCGCGTAGCAGCGCGTGCCGAAATGAGCCGTATCCCCCGCAGCCCCCTCGCGAAAGGCTCGGGCAATGCCGAAGTCGATGATCGTGAGACCCGCATCGCTCACCACGATGTTCGTT
The DNA here is from genome assembly GCF_977113345.1 of Adlercreutzia sp. CNCM I-6216. Classification (NCBI taxonomy): domain Bacteria; kingdom Bacillati; phylum Actinomycetota; class Coriobacteriia; order Eggerthellales; family Eggerthellaceae; genus Adlercreutzia; species Adlercreutzia sp. CNCM I-6216. Next base: position 31,156 of record NZ_CDSBIE010000003.1, on the reverse strand, counting down.
GGCTTCAAATCGCGATGGATCAAAGGCGGCGAGAACTGCTCGTGCAATTCCATCACCCCGTCGCAAAGGAGTGGAAACCACTGCGCCGCCAGGGCGACCGATCCGTCGCGTTCGTACACCTCGTCCCGCAGCGTGCGTCCCTGGATGTATTCCATGACCACCACCAGCTCGTTGCCAGTGGTATGAACATCGTAGATGCGCGGCAAATGTCGGAAGCGACGCCCGGCGCGCTGCGCTTGGAACAAGTGGCCGTAGGCATCCCCCATGGCCGCATCAACCGCGATGCGCTTGCGAACGAACGGTCCGAGCTCCGCCGCGTTGGCCCCCACAAAGTACACCACCTCGGTCGTCTCGTGGGGCGCCGTCTTCAATACCTCATCGACGCGATAGCACACGTCGCGGGCAAGGGCGTCAAGGTATGCGGCAAGAGGGTCGTTTTCCATAAATGCCATGGTACCAAAGTTAGCTAATGGTCGCCTCGCCGAACCGGTAAAGCTCCTCCTCAGTCTTCTGCAGCGTATAGCCATGGCTGATGGCGAAGATGACAATGGCATCTCGCCGATTCTTGCAGTACAGCTCGTTGGCACCTCGCGCCGCTTGATGAACGCCCGCGGATCCGGCGCATCCAAGAGCTCGGCCAGCATGTCCTCTGTCAGCGGTTCCTCCACGCGCTTCTTTCTCCTTCGACCCATATCACGAAGCCCCTATTGTAGCGCCCCGAGCGCCCGCCTTCGAAGACGGGCGCCCGAGACATGCGCCATCGGGCACGCTAGCTCAGCGAGAACGTCTGCTCGGCGATGAGCTCGTCGCTGAAGCTGAAAAGCTCTTCCACCTCGACGGTAAGATCGCTCATGTCGGCGAGCTCGTAAGCCGACTCGTAAGTGATGGAGGAGCCAGGCTTCACCTCGTTCATCGACTTGCCGGACTCCTCGGCATCGGCGACCACAGCCAGCTCGAGCTCGGTTCCGTTCTGGAAAGCTTTGGCGTGAACCGCCACTGCGGGGCTGGTCGCCTCGTCGGAGTTGTTCGTGAAGGTGTAGGTCACCACGGCAGCTGGATTTCCCCGATAGTCCTCGGTCACGCGGCAGTCGTCGATGGTGACGCCGTAAGCGGCCTGCGTCGCCTCGCTCTGCTCGACCGCCTGGGGCTCGGCCGCAGATCCGGAATCTCCGGCCGCTACGCCTTGCGCCGTCGCCGTATCAAGCCCGCTCTCCTCCATGGCCTGGTCGAGGGCGGCGCTGAAGGCGCTCTGCATCACGAGCACAAGGATGAAGGCGATCACAGACAGCACGAGGCCGGCGACGCCTAAGCCCTTACCGCTCTTTTTCCCTTTCGAAATGCCCACCAACCCGACGATGGCGAAGACGATGCCGAGGATGGCCAAAAGGAAGGAGAGGTTGTTGATGATCGGCAGAATCGAAGTGACCAGTGCCACGATTCCCAATACGAGAGAAGCCACGGCCATGGCCGAGCGAGGTTGCGTTTCCATAGATGATTCCCTTCTTCTAAACGCGCTATTCCTAACGGACAAGGAAGAAGGGTATCCGTTCTCGTTAACCGTTTCATTAGCTGCCAGCTAAGGCAACGGCAATTTTTCCCTAGCTCAGATCGACCTTGGCGCGCACGAGGTAGGCGGACAGGGCGACACCGCCACCGGCCACGGCAAGGTTCACCACCGTCTGCATGATGGACACCACGCCGAGCATAAACGACGCCGTGCCCGTGTCCCCCACCATGGCCAGAACGCCGACAATAGAGAACAGAAGAGAGATCACCCAGCCAATTCCCACATACAGCGCCACGGCCGCAGCCACCTTATGCCGCCGCGCCCACCATGCGCCCAGCGTCAACGAGAGGAACGCCAGCCCCACGGTGTAGGCGGCGGACACGAGCGCGTTCGCCACGCCTATGACCGACGAGGCCACACCACCGCTGCCCGTCAGCGCCGACCAACCGCCCAAAAGCGACAGCACCACCGACACCATGTCCCCATCGCCGTCGGAGATCGCGAGCACGGCCAATGAGGCGAGCGCGCAGGCCGCAAGCGTAAACACCGCCGCCAGCAGGAAGGCGGCGCAGAATTTCGCCGTCACCAGCGCGCCCGTGCGCACCGGCAGCGTGAGCGTGAGATAGCCCTCGTCGGTGAACATCGTGCGATAGAAGCGCATGGCGATGAACACGTAGACCGCCACGAGGCTGGCCCACACGAGAAAGGCGCAGAACAGCGCCGCCATCACGAGCACCACGGTCAGGTTGGAAGCGGCCGACGCCTCGTTGACATAACGGGAGGCGAATCCCGCCGCGCGGCTCACGGCGTCGGTGGCCTCGATGCAGCCGATGCCCACCACGCCAGCGACGACCATAATGGCCAGCATGATGGCCGCAGGCTTCACAAGCGCCCGCATTTCCTGGGCGAAGAGCTTTCCTAGCATCGGAACTCCTCTCGGAAGAACGCGTCCAGCGTCGTGCCCTTCCCCTGGGTCACATAGGCCACGGGCGCGTGCAGAAGCATCTGGCCATAGCGCAGCAGGATGAAGTCGTCCAGAAACGCCTCCACGTCGCGCACGAGGTGGGTGGAAAGGATGATGGACGACTGCGGCCGATAGGCGCGAATAACCGTTTGCAGGATGTAATCGCGGGCCGCCGGATCCACGCCGCCGATGGGCTCGTCCAAAAGATACAGCGCCGCGTGACGGGCCATGACGAGCGTGAGCTGCACCTTCTCAACGGTGCCCTTGGAAAGCGCCGCGCACGGGGCGCCCTCGGAAACGCCGAGCCGAGCAAGCATGTCCCGGGCCAAGGCGGCGTCGAAGTCCTCGTAGAAGTCGGCGAAGAAGGCGATCATCTCGCGCACGCGCATGGAACGGGAGAAGTAGGGCCGCTCGGGCAGGTAGGAGACGAGCGCCTTCGATTCCGGGCCTACCTCATAGCCCGCCACGCGAATGTCGCCCGCCGTCGGATGGGCCACGCCGGCGATCATCTTCAGCAGCGTGGTCTTGCCCGAGCCGTTCGGGCCGAGCAGCCCTACGATGCGGCCGGCGGCCAAGCTGACAGTAAAGCGGTCGAGCGCCACCGTGGCGCCATAGCGCTTAGTGAGGTCGCGGCACTCGAGCAAGGGCGGCGGCGCGACTTCGGGGACAAAGGCATCCACGGGAAGCCTCCTCATCGTTCGGAATCACTGGCTCCATCCTAGCACGGACGCCAACGGCCAAGCGGGAACCCCATCGAATGAGCGAATCGCTCCCGCCGCATGGGCGCATGGACCTTCCCACCGCATGGGCGCATGGACGAATCAGTCATGCAGCGCTTTTCCGAAGGCATCGACAATGCACCCTCTTGTTTTGGGAAAGAATTTCGAGTTGTTAGAGTTCGCGCGCAGAAAACCAGCTGCTCCAAATCAGCAATTCAGGCAAAACCGCCATCAAAATGGCGAGATCGCCCTCTCATTCGCTCGTCTAAGTCTAACAACTCGAAATTCTTGCCAAAAAGAGGGGGGCGCTTTGCTCCAAAAGCGAAAACCCTGGAAGCGCGCCGTCCCGCCCCCGTTAAACCCGCTCGAAGGCCCAGAGGTTGGCACATTGGGCGAGCACGCGCTGAACGTCCCAGGTGCGGGCGCTGTTGGCGGGGCTGTTGGGGTCGTGGATGACCAGCTCGCCGTTGTCGGCCACGCCGGCCACCACGAGAAAGTGTCCCGTGTCCGTGAAGTCGCCGGGGCGCACGCTGCAGATGACGGGATGCCCCTCAGCGAGCTCCGCCGCAAGACGCCCCGCGTCCGCCGGCACCTCATGAGAAGAAAGTCCCAGCTCAGCCGCGCCGTCGGTCATGAGGCGCCAAGCGGTCAGGCCCCCTTCCACGTAGCCTTCGGCCTCGCTGAAGGCGGCCATGGCGGCGGGATCCTTGTCGGTCTTCCCCGTCAGTGCGATGTAGACCATGGCCAGGCTCGTCGGCCCGCATCCGGCCTCTCCCACGGTGGCGCCGGCATAGGGAGCGTTGCGGTACTGGGGGTCGGTCTGGTAAAGAAAGGGCAGCTCGCCGCCGCGCCACTCGTCGCACGGGGTGCTGACGGGGTCGGTCGCCTCCTCGGTGCCCGCAGCGTCCGGAGCGACGTCGGCCGTGGGCGAGGCGATGCCCGGTCCCGCAAGCCCCAGCCCTTCGGCGTACAGGTTCGCCATCTGGAAGATGGCGACCAACACGAAAACGGAGAGCGCCGCCACGCCCAGCACCGACCACAGATGCCAGCGCCGTCGCCCAATGCGACGGCCACGCGCGGCGCGGCCCGTGCGGGCCAGACCGCCCAGCATGGCCCTCACCACGCCCGGCACGGCAGCCGAAGCCGCGAACGCCCGCGCCGACCCGCGAGACGGCCGCCGCTGCGGCGATGCACCCTGGGCGGTTTTCGAACCCGCGCTACGAGCCGACCGACTCCCCGCGCCCTGCGGCCGCGCCCAAGCGTCCCGCCCGTAGGGATTGGGGACAACCCTCGAAGCACCCGAAGAGCCCGAAGCGCCCGCCCTTCCGGCGCAGCTTAAGGGCGCGTCCCCTTCGTACAAGTTTCCCTCGTCGAAACGGTAGGCAGCAGTGTCCATAAATCTCTCCTTACGTTGCACCTCCACCTTACCGACGAGCCGGCTTACGCGTCCCATAGCGAAATCTGACATTTCCGGCAGGGCACCTTAACTTTTCCTGAAGCTGTCACGGGATGGCACGCCTGTTGGCAAAACCCGGGGCGAATCGCGTACAATAGCCCTTATGGAAAAACGCGCGCACATACTGGTGGTGGACGACGAGCAGGCCATCGCCGATCTGGTTGTCAACCTGCTCGTGGCCGAGGGCATGGACGCGCTGGCCTGCTACAGCGGACAGGCGGCCTTGGACATGCTCGCCCGCACGCCGTTCGACCTGGCCATCGTGGATATCATGATGCCGGGCATCGACGGCTTCGAACTCTGCGTTCGCATGCGCCAGATGCGGGACATTCCCGTCATCTTCCTCTCGGCGAAAGACGAGGAGGCCGACCAAGTCGTCGGCTTCACCCTGGGCGCCGAGGACTACGTCACCAAGCCCTTCCGGCCCCGCGAATTGGTGGCCCGCGTGAAAGCGCGCCTACGCCGACGCCAAGCAGCGCCCCAGGCTTCCTCGACCCTGCTTTCCGCCGGCGCCATCGAGGTGGACTTGCGCACGCATCTGGCCACGCTCCACGGCGAGCCTTTGCACCTCACCCCCAAGGAGTTCGCCATTCTGGCGATTCTGGCCCAGTCGGTCGGCTCACCGGTCTCGGCGGCCGATCTGTTCGAAGGGGCCTGGCACGAGCGCTTCGACGACGCGGCGGCCAACACGGTCATGGTGCACATCCGCCGCCTGCGCAAGAAGCTCGCCGATATCGACGCTTCCACGACGTTCATCGAAACCGCCTGGGGCGTCGGCTACAAGCTGCGCGGTGCGCCCGGCGACACCGGCCATGGCGCTTAAAAGCGAGCAGGCCCGCGTCCTGCGCCGGCGCGTGCTCGGCGGCCTCATTCGCAACCTGCTGCTGTTCAGCGGGGCCTTCGCCCTGGCCTGCCTGGCCATCGAGACCTTCATGGTGCCTTCGATCGCGAACTGGGTAGCCGACTCAACCTCGTCCTGGCGCACCCTGAATTCCTCCGAGCAGTTCCAGCAGATCCTCACCGACCAGGGACTGCTCGACGATGCCAACCTCTTCGACCTCTGGGTCAACGAGGCCGTCGAGAGCGGCTACTCCAACGATGCGGGCACTATCGCCGAGGTTCAAGGCGAAGTGAACGAGATGGAAGACGCCCTGGCGGAGTATGCAAGCATGATGGCCGACTCGCCCGAGAACGCCGAGGCGGCCGCGGCCTACGCCAAGGAACGGGCTGAGAAGCTCGGGGCGGATGTGGCCGTCGCCTCGGGCACCAACGCCGCGGCCATCGGCGACACGAGCGCCTTCATCGATGACGTGGCGCCCCTCGATGCCGAGACCGACGGCGCCCCGGACGACAAGACCCTCTGGGCCGTTCCCCTCCTTCCCTATCAGACCATTCTGACGGCCGAGGGCATTTTCACCGACGAGGCGAGCGCCGCCCATGCCATGGCGGCGCTGCGCGTATCAGCATCCCTGCAGGAGCTGGGGCTTTCCCTGCCCGAGGCCCAAACGTTCATGCCGCCGGAGACCACGGTGGACGTGGCCACGCGGATTCTCGTCAGCGCCGCCGTCCTGGGCTACGATCAGCCAACGTTAAACGACCTTCTGCAAAGCGCCTTTCGCCAATCCCAGGAGCAGGCCTACAGCGCCTGGCTTGACCTGACCTCCGCCGAAGAGGCGCGGGCGCTGGGCGTCTCCGACGACCACCCCGTCTGGCAAGTCCAGTACGGCGAGGACGGCGTCTACCGCATGCGCGACGTCGCCACCTACACGTTCGTCAAGTCGTTCAAGCTCCCGCTGGCTCTACTCGTCTTCGTGGCCGGCTGGCTCGTCATCATCCTGCGGGCCCTGAACCGGTCGCTGCGCTACTTCGACGAGCTGTCCGGGGCCGTGGGCCGCTTGCTCGCCGACAAGGACGCCCCCATCGAGCTGCCGGCCGATCTGTCCATCGCCCGCAACGAGCTGGCGGTTATCCGCTCGCAGTCGCTGGCCGACGAGCGCGCCGCCCACGCCGCCGAGCAGCGCAAGAACGAGCTGGTGGCTTACTTGGCCCACGACATCCGCACGCCGCTCACCTCGGTGCTCGGTTACCTAGACCTGCTGCACGAGACAACCGATCTGCCCCGTGAAACCCTGCGCAAGTACGCCGACATCGCCTATTCGAAGGCCGAGCGCCTCGAAAGCCTCATCAACGAGTTCTTCGAGATCACCCGCTACAACCTGTCAGCCATTCCCATCGAGCGGGAGACTGTGGGAGTGCGCCTGTTCTGCCAGCAGGTGGCCGAGGCGTTCTTCCCCGAGGCCGCCGCCCGCAACATCCGCATCACCGTGGACGCCGCCGGCGCCGGCCAGTTCTTCATCGACCCGGACAAGCTCGCCCGGGCGCTGGGCAACGTGCTGCGCAACGCCGTGGCCTACGCCGACGCGAACTCCGTCATCGCCATCGCCGCGCGCCAGGACGCCCGCACGACCACCATCACCGTAGCCAACCGCGGACGCGAGATATCCGACGCCCATCTGGAGACCATCTTCGAGAAGTTCTACCGCGAAGACGGGGCGCGCTCGTCGAAGAAGGGCGGTGCGGGGCTGGGGCTCGCCATTGCCCGGGAAATCGTCGTGGCGCACCACGGCGACATCGAGGCGGCAAGCGAGCGCGGCGTCACCGTGTTCACCCTGCGCATTCCCACCCAGGGGGAGGAGATTGAAGGAGCAGCCGCCGCGCCGCGCATCCCGGGTGCGCCCGAGGGCCTCCAGCGGCCGGTTGCGCCCGTGCCGCCCCGCACCGCGCGGCCGGCGAGCGTGCGGGCAATTTCCACGCCGCCTTCCGCGACGACGCGCCGCGGGGCCTCCACCCGTCCGAATCCGCAGCACCCCGTCGGCGAACGGACGCACGCGCCGCGCCAAGGTACCTCTCCGTTAAATCCTCGTAACGCTCGCCATGGACAGGTTCCCGCGCGTAAGACGGTACGCGATAATGATGCGACACCCCGGCGGCGCGGCCTGTCCCGCTAGCTTCAAAACCAAAGCGAGCGTCAGCCCGAAGCGCCGTTTTCCTACTCAGCGAACACCCAAGGAGGCACCATTGAACCCCATCCGCATCGGCATTCTCGGCTATGGCAATCTCGGCCGCGGCATTGAACTGGCCGTCGCCGCCAACGACGATATGGAACTGGTGGGCGTGTTCACCCGCCGCGACCCGGCCACCGTGCATCCGCTCGGCGAGAACGTCGCCGTCTGGCCCGCCACGGAGCTGGCCGCCCATACCGACGACATCGACGTGCTCATGCTCGCCGGCGGCTCCGCCACCGACCTGCCCGAGCAGACCCCGGCAGCCGCTGCGCTCTACAACGTGGTCGACTCCTTCGACACCCATGCCAACATCCCGGCGCACTTCGCCGCCGTCGATGCGGTGGCCCGCGAGACGGAGCACGTGGCCGTCATCTCGGTGGGCTGGGATCCGGGCATGTTCTCGGTCTCGCGCGTTTACGCCAACGCCATCATGCCCAACGGCGCCGACTACACCTTCTGGGGCCGCGGCGTCTCCCAGGGGCACTCCGACGCCATCCGCCGCATCCCCGGCGTGGTGGACGCCCGCCAGTACACGGTGCCCGTGCCCGAGGCGCTGGAGGCCGTGCGCTCCGGTGCCAACCCGGAGCTGACCACGCGTCAGAAGCACACCCGCGAGTGCTTCGTCGTGGCCGAGGAGGGTGCCGATACGGCTGCCATCGAAGAGGCCATCGTCACGATGCCGAACTACTTCGCCGACTACGACACCACGGTCACCTTCATTTCTCAGGAAGAGCTCGACCGCGATCACGCCGGCATTCCCCACGGCGGCTCGGTCATCCGCACTGGCACCACGGGTGCCGCCGGCGAGAACACCCACGTGATCGAGTACTCGCTGAAGCTCGATTCCAACCCGGAGTTCACCGGCAGCGTGCTCGTCGCCTGCGCCCGCGCCTGCTGGCGCATGGCCTGCGCGGGCGAGACGGGCTGCCGCACCATCTTCGACATCGCGCCTGCGCTGCTCTCGCCCATGACCCCCGAGGAGCTCCGCGCGAAGATGCTGTAAGGCCGCGCGCCCAACAGCGCCAGCGAACACGCGCGCTCATTAACAAGCGGACCGCCCACCGGGTGGTCCGCTTTTTCATCGCTCGAGGCATTTTCATCGCTCGAGACAACTTGCCCCTCAATTTGGGGGCATATTTTCGAGTTGTTAGACTTCTACGCCCTGCAAGACAAAAGAAAAGGACTCAATACGAGTCCTTTTCCTGCCTTCCGGCCCCTTCTCGGTCTGTCTTTCCACCCTGGTTCCCCAAACCGCCCCCGACCATGTCTAACAACTCGGAATTTTGCACCCAGAACGGCACAGAGATTGTCCCAGACTGAGCAAGACGCGGCAGAGGTGGCTAGAACTTCGCGAAGCGCTCTTGGCGTTGGCGGACCAGCTCGTCGGGAGAAAGATCGGCCAGCTCCTTGTAGGCGATGCGGACGTAATCGCGCACAGCAGCGACGGCCTCCTCCGGATTCTCGTGGGCCGGGCCCTCCCCTTCCGAAATGACCGCATCGATGATGCCGCATTCCAGCACCGAGGCGGCGTCCATCCGCATGGCCTCGGCGGCCTCGGGCGCGCGGGTGCGATCCTTCCACAGGATGGAGGCGAAGCCCTCCGGCGAGAGCACCGAGTACACCGCATGCTCCTGCATGGCCACGCGGTTGCCCACGGCCAGCGCCAAGGCGCCCCCGCTTCCGCCCTCGCCCAGAAGCACGCTCACCACCGGAACGGTAAGGCCCGCCATGGCCACCAGATTGTCGGCGATGGCGTTGCCCTGGCCGCGCTCCTCGGCCTCGGTGCCGCAGAAGGCACCCTGGGTGTCCACCAGGCAGAGAATCGGGCGCCCGAACTTCTCCGCCTCGCGCATGAGGCGCAGCGACTTGCGATAGCCCTCGGGCTGGGGGCAGCCGAAGTTGCGGGCCACGCGGTCGGCCAAGTTCACGCCCTTCTCCTGGGCGATGATCGTCACCGGATGGCCGGAAATCCAGCCGATGCCGGCGAGGATGGCCCCGTCGTCGGCGAAGGCGCGGTCGCCGTGCAGCTCGATGAAGCCCTCGACGATGCCATCGATATAACGGCGCGCCGTGGGACGGTGCACGTTGCGGGCGATCTGCACGCTCTCCCATGCGCTGCCGGCCGGAGCCTCCAAACTCACCCCGGACTTGCGGGCCTCGCGCCGGGCATGGCGCTCCAGCTCGCGGCGGGACGCCTCCTCGGCTTCCTCGGGGGTTTCCGGGCGCCCGATGAGCTCGCCCACCACCGGCACCGACTCGGCCAGGCTGCGCCACAGCCCCGCGGCCTCCTCGTCGCGGATGCGCTCGCCAACGGCTCGGGCCTCGGGCGCCACGTCCACCGAGCCGTAGGCGTCCGCGCCCACCGACAGCGCGTCCATGACGCTGTGGTAGGTGACGATGCGCCCCGGGTCGTCGGCCGGGGCGTGCAGGGCCAGAAGCTGGGCCAGCACGCTGCGCATCTGGGAGCGCTCCACGATGGCGTCGATAAGCCCGTGCTCGAGCGCGAACTCCGCCGTCTGGAAGCCCTCGGGCAGCTCCTGCTTGATGGTGTCGCGGATGACCCGCTGGCCGGCGAACCCGATGAGCGCGCCGGGCTCGGCCAAAACGATATCGCCCTGCATGGCGAACGACGCCGTCACGCCGCCGGTCGTGGGGTCGGTGAGCACGGTGATGAAGGGCAGACGGGCCGCACTCAGGCGCTCCACGGCGCAGGACACTTTCGCCATCTGCATGAGCGAGATGAGGCCCTCCTGCATGCGGGCGCCGCCGGAGGCGCAGAACACGACGACGGGCAGCCGCTCGGCGATGGCGCGATCGATCATCGCGGCCACCTTCTCGCCCACCACGTGTCCCATGGAGCCCATGAAGAAGCCGGACTCCATGACCCCTACGGCCAAAGGCAGCCCCGCGATGGTCGCGCGTCCCGTGCGCACCGCTTCCTCAAGGCCACTCTTCTCGCGCTGATCGGCGATCTTCTCCGGGTAGCCCGGGAAGTCCAGCGGGTTGGAGTCGGGCATGACCGCGTTCCACTCCTCGAACGAGCCGGCGTCCACCGTGGCGGCCAGGCGCTCGTCGGAGCGCAGGCGCTGCAGGGTGCCGCAAGCCGGGCAATAGCCGCCGAGCTCGATGATCTCCTCCTTGTCGAAGAAGAGCTTGCACTTGTGGCAGCGGCGCCAATGGGTGGGGCCCTCGTCGTCGTCCGCCACCCGAGCCGGCTCGTTTTCCCAGGGCGCCTCGGAGGGCGACGCCGCACCGAGCGCGGGCGCGACGCCGGCGGGCAGAAGCTCCACCCAGCCGGTGCGCAGAGTGCCCTCGGTGGCCGGGGCGAACACGCGCAGGCCGCGCTTGGCGGCGTGACGCAGGAAATAGGCGTCCTCCGCGAGCGACGCCTTAGCGCTGTCGAGGAAGATAAGCGTCGCACCGCAGGCCTTGGCCGCCGAGAGCACCGTGTAGATGTTGGCGGAAAGCGTGTCGGCGTCCACGTCGGCCGTGGTGCTGCCCAGGTTGTAGGTGGGCAGCATGCGCCGGGCGAAGCCGTCCAGCGAGCGGTTGTCCACCGTGGCGAAGACCACATCGAGGCCCGCCTGCTCCATGGGCACCACGAAGGCCCGGGCGTTCTTGGCCGAGGCGATGACGAGGGCCCGGGGCTTCTCGGCGGTTCGCGCCGCATCGACGGCGAAGTCGTCGCCGATGGTGGACCGAACGTGCTCGGAGACGTCGGCCACCTTCTCCTCCGGGTCGCGATGGGCCGCGCCGGGGCGGGCTCCCACCAGGGCCGCCGCCGTATCCGGCAAGGTGCCGGCCGCCTCCACGATGGCGTCCAGGGCGTAGGAGACCGCCGACTTCAGCGAGCCGTCCTCGGGCGCCTCAGGGACCGCAGAGCCGTCTTCAAGCTCGGAGACGAAGTTCCCCGCCGTGTCGAAGCTGATGTACTTGGAAGCCGCTTTGGCCATGTCTACTCCTTGGGTGCGAGCACGTACTTCTGGGTGGCCGTGGCGCAAATCTCGCCGTCCACCGAGGCCTCCACCTCGGCCACCACGAGGCGGCGCGACGACTTCACGATGGTCGCGCGCAGCGTCACGGTGTCACCGGGGGCCACCTGGCGGCGGAACTTCGCCGCGTCTATGCCGGTGAGAAAGCCGATGCACCCGCGCAGCTCGGGCGCCTGAAGCACGGCGATGGAGGCGCACTGGGCGAGCGCCTCCATGATGATGACGCCGGGCAGCACCGGATGGTCGGGGAAGTGCCCGCGGAAGATATCCAGATCAGCCGGTACGTCCAGCTCGCCTTCGATGGAAGCGCCGGGCTCGATGGCCATAATGCGGCTCACCCACACGAACGGATCGCGATGGGGCAGAATCCCCTCGATGACCTCACGCCCCCAGGGCAGCGGCGCCATCGCGTTCTCCTCAGTCATCGGCTCCTCCTAACCGTTATAGGGCGAGAAGGCCAGAGCGGCGTTGTGGCCGCCAAAGCCCAGCGAGGTCGACAGGGCCACCTTCTGCGGGTAGTCGGTCATAGCCTCGGTGACCACCGCCACGGGGCAGTCCTCGGCGGCCTCGGCGAAGCCGGCCGTGGGGGGCACCGCGTCGCGCGCCACGGACAGGGCGCACACGATGGCCTCCACCGCGCCGGCGGCGCCGAGCATGTGGCCCGTGGTGCCCTTCACGGAGGTGACCGGCACCGAAGCGGCCGCTTCCACACCGCCCATCAGGTTCGCGAGCGCCTTCGACTCCGTGGCGTCGTTGGCCGGCGTGCCCGTGCCGTGGGCGTTCAGGTGCCCCAAATCGGCCGGGGTGAAGCCGCCCTCGGCCAGAGCGGCGGCCATGGCAGCGGTGATGGCGGTGGCCTCCGGGTCGGGCGCGGTCATGTGGTAGGCGTCGCCCGTGCTGCCGAAGCCGGTGATCTCGGCGATGGGCGCGGCGCCGCGGGCCAGAGCGCTTTCCAAAGACTCGATGACGAGCGCGCCGGCCCCCTCGCCGGCCACGAACCCGCCGCGGCGGGCGTCGAAGGGCAGCGAGGCCTCTTTGGGATCCTCGGCGCGGGTAAGGGCCGACAAATTCGTGAAGCCGGCGATGCAGATGGGGCTCACGGACTCCTCCGTGCCGCCCACGAGCGCCGCGTCGATGTAGCCGTGGCGGATGTCGCGCAGCGCCGTGCCGATGCAATGGGCGCCGGTGGCGCAGGCGGTCACCACGTTCAGGCACTCGCCGCGCATGCCGTAGCGGATGGCCAGGTTGCCCGCGGCGATGTTCCCGATCATCGTGGGAATGAACAGGGGGTTCACGCGCTTGGGGCCCTTCTCCTCCAAGGTGGCGAAGCTCTTCTGCAGCTCGTCGATGCCGCCGATGCCGGTGCCGAACACCACGGCGATGCGATCGCGGTTCTCGTCGGTCACTTCCAAGCCGGACTGGGCCAGCGCCTCGTCGGCCGCCACGATGGCGTACTGCACGAAGCGCTCGAAGCGGCGCGCCTCCTTCTTGGTCAGGCCGTGCTCGGTGCCATCGAAGTCGCGCACCTCGCCGGCGATGTGCACCTCGTACTCGCTCGTATCGAAGCGCTCGATGGGCGCGATGCAGCAGCCGCGCTCCATGAGCGTCTCCCACAGCGCCTCGGCGCCCACACCGGCCGGCGTCACCGCGCCCACGCCGGTGATGACGACGCGATGGGTGCCGTCGGGCCGCCGGGTCTGGATGCTCTCGTTCTCGCTCATAAAGACATTCCTCCGTCCACGCAGATGACCTGACCGGTAATATAGGACGCCTCGTCCGAGGCGAGGAAGCGCACCAAATGCGCGATGTCGTCCGGCTCGCCCAAGCGCCCGCTGCCGATGCGGCTCACGATAGCCTCGCGCTGGGCATCGGAGAGCGCATCGGTCATATCGGTGGCAATGAATCCCGGCGCCACGGCGTTGGCCGTGATGTTGCGGCGCGCAAGCTCCCGGGCGAGCGACTTCGTGAGCCCGATGACGCCGGCCTTGGAGGCGGCGTAGTTCACCTGGCCCGCGTTGCCGTACACGCCCACCACGCTGGACATGTTCACGATGCGACCCCAACGCTGCTTCATCATCAGCTTCGCGGCGGCGCGGCAGCAATGGAAGGTGCCCTTCAGGTTGATGTCGATGACGGCGTCGAAGTCGTCGTCGGACATGCGGGCGGCCAGGCCGTCGCGGGTGATGCCGGCGTTGTTCACGAGCACGTCCACCCGCCCGTTGGCCTCGGCCGCAGCGGCGATAAGCGCGTTGGCCTCCTCTTCTATGGCCACGTTGGCGGCCACGGCCAAGGTTTCCACGCCGAACTCTTCGGCGATCTCGGCGGCTACCGCCTCGGCGGCGGGCAGGCTGCGCTCAGAAGAGCTGTTCACCACCACGTTCATGCCGGCAGCCGCCAGCTCGCGGGCCACGGCGCGTCCGATGCCGCGGGTGGAGCCGGTCACCACGGCGCAACGGCGATTCTCTGATTCGGTCACATTTATTCCTTTCCAAATTCCTCGACGAAGGCGTCGAAGGAGGGGCGATCTTGAATGGCAGCTCGGGGCGCGCTGCGGTCGATGCGCTTCACGAGATTGGCGAGCACGCCGCCGAAGCCCACTTCCGCGAACATCTTCGCGCCGACCGCCTGAAGCTTTGCCACGCTGGCCTCGAACTGCACGGGCGACACCAAGTGCGCCACCAGCTCCTCGCGAGCGCCGGCGACGTCAAGCGGCGCGGCGTGCACGTTGCCGATGACCGGCACCACCGGCTCGCGGAACTCCACCTTCGCCAGGTAGTCGGCGAAGGGCGCCTGCGCCGGCGCCATGAGCGGGCTGTGGAAGGCACCGGACGTGGCCAGACGCGAGAAGCGGCCCTTGCTCGCGGCCCACGCCTCCTCGGCGCGGGTCACCGCCGCCGGCGTGCCGGCGATGACGATCTGGCCGCCGCCGTTCAGGTTCGCGGGCACGAGCACCTCGTCCTCGGCGCACTGAGCGCACAGTGCCTCGGCCTCGGGCAGCGTGATCTTCAGAAGCGCGCTCATAACGCCGGGATTCGCGTCGGCCGCCTCCCCCATGAGGAGCGACCTCTCGGCGATGAGCGCGAAGGCGTCCTCCTCGGCGAGCATGCCGCCGAGCACCATGGCGGAAACCTGCCCGAGAGAGAACCCGAGCAGCGCGTCCGGCTCGATGCCGCGCGCCTCAAGCGACCGCCCCATGCCGACCGACAGCGCCGCGATGGCGATCTGGGCGTTGCGCGTGTCGTTCAGCTCTTCGGGCGACGCGTCGCGCACCAGCGCTGCCACGTCGCGGCCGAGCACGTCCGAGGCGCAAGCGAACACGTTCGCCACCTCGGGGATGTCCAACAGATCGGCGCCCATGCCGGGCTTCTGGGAGCCCTGGCCCGAGGCCATGAACACCAGGCCAGCCGGGCCCAAAGGCGCCAAGGGGGTCTCATCAAGCATGGCGGCCTCCTTACACGCGCGCCCGGCGGCTGTTCAGCTCGGCCAGCTCGCCCAAGGAGCGCCCGGCCAGGGCCTCAGCCTCGCGCACCATGTTGGCAATAACCTCGGCCGCCGTGCCGCGCTCGGTCACCAGCGCCGCCACCTGCCCGGCCATGACCGAGCCGTTTTCCACGTCTCCCGCCACGGCCCGGGCGAGCGAGCCGGCGTACATGCCCTCCAGCTCTTCCCCGGAGGTGGCGGCCATCTCGATCTTGCGGCACTCGCGGGCGAACTTGTTCTTCAGGCCGCGCACCGGATGCCCGGTGCCGCGCCCGGTGACGATGGTGTCGGAGTCCTTGGCTTTCAGCACCTTCTCCTTCCACGCCTCGTGCACGCCGCATTCCTCCACGGTGAGGAAGCGCGTGCCGCACTGCACGCCCTCGGCGCCCAGCGCGAAGGCGGCGAGCATCCCCCGGCCATCCACGATGCCGCCGGCGGCGATGACGGGGATCGAAACCGCCGCGGCAACCGACGGCACGAGCGCCATAGTGGTCAGCTCGCCGATATGTCCGCCGGCTTCCGTGCCCTCGGCCACCACGGCGTCGGCGCCGAGGCGCTCCATGCGGGCGGCCAGCGCCGAGGAGGCCACCACGGGCACCACCTTCACGCCGGCCTCTTTCCACATCTTCATATAGTTGGCGGGGCTGCCGGCACCGGTGGTCACCACTTCCACGCCCAGCTCGCACACGAGCTCGGCCACCTCGCTCGCGCGCGGATCCATGAGCATGACATTGATGCCGATGGGCTTGCTCGTAAGGGAGCGGGCGCGGGCCACCTGCTCGCGGATCCATTCGGGCCGGGCTCCTCCGCAGGCGATGATGCCCAAACCGCCGGCTTCACTTACGGCGCCGGCCAGCCCTCCGTCGGCGATGCGGGCCATAGCCCCTTGCACCACGGGATATTCGATGCCCAAAAGCTCTGTGATACGGGTCTTCATGAAAGCAGCTCGTCCTCTCTTTCGCTGCGGCAACACGCGCCTTGAGATAAACTATCTGAGAAATCTTAAGGAATTCGCCCCAAAAACTGACCGCGCGTTTAAAATCTTCACCAAACATCTCATCGTTGAGCAGAAAACTTGGCGATATGGGGCATCATAGAGCAGGTTGAGGCATCATTTACGGAAAGGAACGGCTTTGGGCAGCGTCATCATCGGATCGGGCAGAGCGCTGCCCGCGCGCATCGTCACCAACGACGAGCTCTCGGAAATCGTAGACACCACCGACGAGTGGATCGTCCCGCGTACGGGCATTCACACCCGCCATGTCGCCATCGAGGAGACCTGCACCGATCTGGGCGCCCAAGCCGCGCTGCGAGCGCTGGGGCTTGAGGAAGGCGGTTGGCAGCGCGAGGCGGGAGCGATCGAAGCTGCCAGCCTGGACATGATAATCTGCCCGACGCTCACCGCCGACACCCACTTCCCCTCCGAGGCCGCCCGCATCCGCGAGCGCATCGGTGCCACAAACGCCGTGTGCTACGACATGTCCTGCGCCTGCTCCGGCTGCGTCTACGGGCTTTCCACCGCTGACCTCATCATGGCCGGCGCCGCCTTCGCGCGCCAGGAAGCTGCCCGCACCGGGACGCCTCTGCGCTGCAACGACGTGCGCCGCGTACTCGTGGTGGCCGCCGAGCGCCTGAGCAAGCTCGTCGACTGGGAAGAGCGCGCCACGTGCATCCTGTTCGGCGACGGTGCCGGGGCCGTGGTGCTGGAATGGCGCGACGAGGCGGAGACCGGTGCTGCCGGCGCCGATGGCGCTGCCGGAGCCGCCGGAGCCGATGCGCCCGGCATCCTCTCCTCGTACATGGAAAACACCGACGACGTCGACCGCACCCTCTGGTGCGACAGCGCCTTCGCCTCCCGCAAGGTGCCCTTCGCCGCCGACGGCACGACCGCCGCCGGTGCTTCTGCCACCGCCACCCCGCGTCTTGCCGCCTCCGATGCGGAAAGCGACCCCTATATGCGCATGGCCGGCCAGGCGGTGTTCAAGTTCGCCACCTCCGCCATGATGCGCTGCACCGAGGAGGCGCTTACCCGCGCCGGGCTGACCACCGACGATGTCACCTTGTTCACACCGCACCAGGCCAACGAGCGCATCATCCGCTACGCCGCCAAGAAGATGGGCCTTCCCATGGAGCGCTTCCATGTGATCATCGACCACGTCGGCAACGTCAGCGGCGCGAGCGCCCTCATCGCCCTGAACGAGGCGCTCTGCGAAGGCAAGCTGCAGCCGGGAGACATCGCCTGCATGACCGCCTTCGGCGGCGGCCTCACCGCCGGCTCCTGCGTCATCCGCATCTAGCCCGCAACCCCAGCAACTAAGGCTCAGTAGGCCGCGAGAAGGCGGAGGGGTGCCGCGCGCAGTTCTTTCTATGGCATAACGAAATGTCGGCAGCTCCCGACGAGCCCTGCCATAGAAAGCTGTTTGAGCACGGCGCCCCTCCGCCTTCTCGCGGCCGGACAGGTTAATCGATACTTTAGGAGGCAGCCGCAATGCGGTCGGCGGCTTCTTGCACCTTCGCGTCGATGCGGGCCTTCTCATCCCCTTCGGCCAGTACCGGCTGGTAGGTGTTGCGGTCGGTCTCCGTGGAAACCGAGGCGGCGATGAAGTCCACGTCGTCGTTCTTGGCCACCTCGTCACCCGTCACCGTGAACGTTTGCTGGAAGATGAGGCAGTCCTTGTCGTCGGGGTTGGTGTTGCCGCCGAAGCAGAAGTTGCCGAGGCTGTAGACAATGTAGCGGCCCTGATACACCTCCCAGCCCTGCACCACGTGCGGGTGCGAGCCCACCACCAGATCGGCCCCCGCATCGATGGCGGCGCGCCCGGCGGTCTGCTGGCCCTCGGTGATGTCGTACTCGTGCTCCTGGCCCCAGTGCACGTACACGATCACGAGCTGGGCGCCCTCGGCCCGGGCCGCGGCGATGTTGTCGGTCATCTCCTTGGTGTTCTCGGCGCTGTCCTCGGGGAAGTACGACCCGATGAGCGCCACCTTCACGCCCTTCACATCCAGATACGCGATGCGGTCGTAGCCGAAGCTTTGCACCCCCTCGGCGTCCAGCGCGGCAATGGTGTCGTCGTAGCCCGTCTGGCCGTAGTCCTGGGAGTGGTTGTTGGCCAGCGTCGCCGCCTCTACCGAGGCGCTCGAGAGGATTTTGGCGTACTCCGGCTTGCCGCGGAAGGCGAACTTCTTGTCGGCCCGCTCGCCGCCCTCGGTCAGCGCACCCTCCATGTTCACCACGGTAAGGTCGTCGGAGCCGAACAGGTCGGCGACGTTGCGCAAGAAGTAGGTGGCATCGCCCTCCTCGGCCTGCCAGCGGCTGTTGAAGGACCGCTCGTTCTCGTAGTTGATGTCGGTACCGAGCGTGCAGTCGCCGGCGAAGGTGACGGTCAGCGTCACGGGCTCGGAAGACGCCTTGTCCCCGCCGGCCGTCTCTCCGCCGTCAGAGGCAGCCGGAGCTGCCGGCGTGTCAGTTGGCGCCGGAGTCGTCGACGCCGAAGCTTCGACGGCCGAGTCCCGACCCTCGGAGGCACCGGCACGGCCAGCGAGCAAGAGCCCAATAGCCGCAAGTTCGACAACAATAACAACAACGAGAAGGATCTTCAGCGGAGTCGGACAGGTCGGTTTCGCGTACATGTAATGCCTTTTCTAGAACCCTTAGAACACTAAGAGGCAAACGATCACAACAAGAAGAACGACGATCAGGGGAACGGCGATCTTGACGAACATCGGCACCCCGGAGCCGCCCTGGGTGCCGCCGTAGTTGGCCCGGCCGCTCATGACGCCGGCGAATCCGACGTCGGAGGCGCTCGAGCCGCGCGGACGACGCGCGGGCGCCGGAGCGCCGGGAGCCCCCTCGGCGGGCGCGACGAAGCCCTGCCCAGCCCGGGAATGCCAGGTGCGGTTGTCCATGACATCGATCATCGGGTCGTGGCGGTCGCGGTCGTCGCGGGAGTAGGCGGAAATCTGGTGGCTCTCGTTGAAGGTGCGCGAGTCGATACTGCCCCGGCCGTCGATGACCTCGCGGTTGAGCGCGCGGCCCCGCCGAGCTTCCGACAGGGCATCGCGAGAGGCGCGGGCGCGCTCGTAGCTTTCCATGGAGGAGCGGGTGAGGTCGTAGCTTTCCTGGGAGGACAAAGGCGGCACCACGCGCGTTCGGCGCTGGCCGGCGCGCTGGGCCGGGGTTGCGGGTGCGGGACGCTGCTGGGCGGCGCGACGAGCCTCCTGCTCGCGCTGCTGGGCCGCAAGGGCCTCGCGCCGGGCCGCGCGATCGGCATCGCGCTGGGCGGCGCTGGCCGTATAGGCGCGGGACGCCTGCTGGGAGCGCAGGCGCGCGTCACGGGCGCGCATCTCGTCTTGGGTCGCGTAGGACTGCAAAATGCTCTCTCGCGAGGGGCGCGTGGTGATCTTGCCCCGCGAGCCCTGGGGAGCCCGGCCGGCCGGAGCCGGCGCATCGGGTCGCTCGGGGCTGCGGCCGTAGGCATCCCCTCGGGGGTCTTGGTTCATTCCCATGGATGATCAACCTCGTGTTCGTTTCCGTCGTGCGTTTCGCGTGTTCGTTTGGTGGCAGCACGCCGGCCGCCAAAGCAGCTTGCGTGCGGTTGTGTCCATCGAAATACAGGTGGGCTCATTATAGGCAAAATATCGCCTTGCGACCTCCCCTCTTCGCGAAAAGCCCTCAGACCTCAACAATCGGCAGCGGCGAAAACCTCAGCACGTGCAGCAAGGGGCGACCAACATCGCCCCCTACGGGAGCCAAACGGCAGCGGCCCCCACAACTTCTGCGCAACCCGCGCCGTTTCCGCTTGCATGCCGTCAACAATGGCGACGGGATGGAAACGGGCGTATTTCAAGGCGGCTTCTTTCTTCCGAACAAGTTCTCTTACGCATACGCGATTCCAACAATGCCCAGTTCAGAGCCTATTTGTGACCTGGACACCCTAAGATAGGCACTGTCAAGTTCCATTCTTGGCCCTTACCGCACGAGAGGGTTCGCCTCGCAAAGAAGAAGCCCGTCCGCGACTCCGTCGATAGGCCTCGTGAAAGGAAGAAGCGTCATGAAGGCATCGAAACTCATAGCCGCCGTTGTTTCCGGCGCCGCCGCGCTCGCCCTGGTCGGCGGCATCGCCTACGCCATGGAGCCCGATCATGATCCGGCGACCCTGCCCATGCCCGAGGCGGCCCAGGACACGTCCATCGTCAAGCAGGTGGCCTCCATCATCGTCTACGAGGATCAGGAAGAGGCGGTGGCCATGGCCTCCGAGTTCGACGACATCCACGACGAGCTGGCCATGGACGCGGTTTCCAGCCGCGCCTCCCTGTCCGCCAAGCACAGCGCGAGCCACGATGCCACAGCCAAGACCGCCGCGAGCGCTGCCGGCGAGACACCCGAAGGCTCCGACGATTCCATCGACGTGGAGGCCGTCGACGTGACCGAGCCCCTCGAGACCATCTCCCCCGAAGGCGATGAAATGGTAGCGGACTCCATCGACGTGAACGGGGACATCGTCACCTACGTCCCCTCCTACGAAAGCGCCTCGGCTCCCGCCTCCGGTGCGGGACTGTGGATGGGCTCCGATAGCACCACCGATGGCAGCTGGGGCTACTTCATCGGTCACAACCCCGGCGACTTCACCTGCGTCATGACCCTGAAGAACGGGGATCCCGTCACCGTGTGCGACTCCGATGGGAACACGCGCACCTACTCCGTCGTCGACGAGTTCATCGTTCCCGATAGCACCTACTGGGAGGACATCCAGTCCCGCGTGACCGACTACGGCGAGTCGATCATTCTGCAGACATGCTGCGGGGACAACGCCCATTACCGCGTGGTCATCGCCGTCTAGAGGCGACAGCGACCCGCTCCTCCCCTCTTCCGAGCCGCCCGGTCATACCGATCGGGCGGCTCTTTGCCGGCAGGTTGCGCTACCCTAGGGAATCACTGCGGAATGCACCCTCGAGAAAGGACCCTCATGGCACGCCTCGGCGTTATCGACCTCGGCTCCAATTCGGTTCGCCTAGTCGTTTACGAGACCAAGCGGGAAGATGCCGCCAAGCCCTTCCGCACGTTGGTCGACGAGAAGAAGATGGCCGGCCTTGCCGCCTACGTGACCGACGGGGCCCTCTCCAGCGCGGGCATCGCACGAGCCGTAACCGTGCTGGGCGACCTGCTGAAGCTGGCCGACAACCTCAACTGCGCGCGCGTCGATATCTTCGCCACCGCCGTGCTGCGCAACTGCGCGAATTCCGAAGCGGCGACTGCGGCCATCGAGACAGCCATCAACCATAGGGTGCGCGTGCTCTCCGCCCGCGAGGAGGCCCACCTCGGGTTCGTCGGCGCCTCCATCGGCACACCCCTTGCAGCAGGCACGCTCATCGATGTCGGCGGCGGCTCGACGGAGCTGACGGCCCTTGCGTCCGATGGCGACCATGCGGGGATCTCGATACCTTTCGGCTGCGTGCTCGCCTACGCGAACTACGTGCGCTGCGTCATTCCCACCCCGGCCGAATGCCGCACCATCGCCGACGCGTTCCGCAAAGAACTCCAGGCGCTACCGAATTTGGAGGGGTACCGAAGCGAGCGGCTCTACGGCATCGGCGGATCGGTGCGCGCCCTCGCGAAGATGGTCGCCGCCGTATGGGGCGACGACACTCGGCCCAAGAGCATCAGCCGCAAGGACATGGAAGGGCTCGCCGATCTCCTTCAGGGCGACGTCTCCGTTTTCGCCCATCGCGCCGTGAAAGCCGCCCCCGACCGCGTTCACAGCCTCGTTCCCGGCATGATCATCGTGCGCACGCTCGCAGAGGAGCTGGGCGCCGCCGAAGTTATCCCCTGCAAATACGGCATCCGCGAGGGCTACCTCGTCACCCACATGCTTTAGGGCCCCGCCGATTTACCCCATGGAGCCGGTCAACCTCGCTTGCCCCACATCCCGTAGGGGCTGACCTTGGTCAGCCCTCTCAACCGGAATGGTGCCCCCAGCTGCGTAGGGGGCGACCAAGGTCGCCCCCTACGGATCGCACTTGCAGGGCTCTACAACAGCTCGGCCGCCAAGCGACGGGCCTTCTCCATCACCTCGCGCTCCAGATCGGCAATGGCCGGCGGCGTCCAGCTGACGGCATCGGCGCCGGCCGCAATGGTGGCGCGGATGGCGTCGTCGGTCGGGCCGCCCGTGGCGATGATCGGCAGGTCGGGGTATTCCCAGCGCAAAGCCTCCACCACCTGTGGCGTACGGGCGCCGGCGGCCACGTTCACGATGGAGGCCCCCGCCGCAATCTGGCGGTGCACCACGTCGTCGGCAGCGCAGGCGGTAACGCACACGGGCACGGCCACCTTCTCCACGAGCGCCGAGATGGACTCCACGGGAATGGACGTGTTCACCACGACGGCGGCCACGCCGGACATCTCGGAGTGCAGGGCCGCCTCCACGCAGCGCTCGCCCTGGGTGATGGAGCCGCCGACCCCGTTGAACACCGGGCGCTGGGACGCGGCCACGAGCGCCTGGGTGATGGCCGGCTGGCAGGTGAAGGGGTACACCGCGAGCACCGCATCGGCGTCGCAGTGGCAGATGACGGCCAGGTCCGTCGAGAACACGAGCGAGCGGATCTTGCGTCCCTGAATGGCGATGCCGGGGGCCGTACGCATGACCTCGGGCACGGAAAGCACGCTCTCGTGGGCCCGCGCCCGCTCCGCATGTTCTCTCTTGATGACCTTGGTCACAGCCGTGCTCCTCGCTCTTGCCGCCTTCGGCGCCGCACCGACGCCTTCTTTTTGGAACGCCCAGTATAGCAAGAGGGGCGCCCGCGCTACCGCTGAAGTCGCCCCCTGCGCCATCTTTCCGCTTCCGAGGCGGCAAGGCGCCTTCAGTGGGGTACGCTTCTGCCGACGATACCCTGCGGCGCGCAGGCCTTAAGCCCCGGCGCCGCCCACGGAAGGAGTGCCCTATGAACGTCGTATGCCTCGATTTGGAAGGCGTGCTGGTTCCCGAAATCTGGATCGCCTTCGCCGAGGAAGCCGGCATCCCCGAGCTTAAGCGCACCACCCGCGACGAGCCCGATTACGACAAGCTCATGAAGTGGCGCCTCGACGTTCTGGCCGAGCACGGGCTGGGGCTGCCCGATGTGCAGGCGACTATCGCGAAGATCGACCCCATGCCCGGCGCCCGCGCATTCCTGGACGAGCTGCGCAGCCTCACCCAGGTCATCATCATCTCCGATACCTTCGAGCAGTTCGCCAAGCCCCTCATGGAGAAGCTCGGCTGGCCGACGCTGTTCTGCAACGAGCTCGTCGTCGCCGAAGACGGCACCATCACCGACTTCGCCATGCGCTGCCCCGAGACCAAGCTCACCACGGTGCGCGCGCTGCACTCCTGCGGCATGCAGACCATCGCCGCCGGCGACTCCCATAACGATTTGGGCATGATCCTGGATTCGAAGGCCGGCTTTTTGTTCCGCACCACCGACGCCATCAAGGCCGAGTACCCGGAGCTGCCGGCCCTGGAAACCTACGACGAGCTGCTCGCCGCCATCAAGGCCGCCTTATAGTTCCGTTCGCCCTAACGGGACGAACGGACCCGTCGACGCTGCGATTCCGACAGGCACCTGCCCTTCGCATTCAGCGCTTTCCCTCACGGCCCGAAGGCCGCTCGGCCGCGCTTCAAGCGAATTGCAGGTGCCTGTCGGAACCTCGCTGACTTCCTTGGGCGAACCTGGTATCTTTTGCATTCTTATGGAAGAAGCACTCCTGGAAATAATCGAAGCCGTGCGCAGCGGCGTCGTCGGTGGCGAAGGAGCCGACAGCAGCGCCGACGCCGCGTGGCTCGACAAGCTGGTGCGTCGGCACAACCGCGCCGCCCACGACGGCACGCGCCAGGTGGCCAAGCGGCGACTCCTCCCCTTCTACCTGCGCGTGAAGGCCGAGGAGCCCGAGCGGTGGGCGGCGTGGAACGTGAGCGAGGCGACCGACGCAGCCCTCGTGCGCCTTCTGCAGGCCAAACCGCGGCGCACCGCCTCGGGCGTGGCCACCATCACCGTGCTCACGAAGCCCTGGCCGTGCTCGGGCGCCTGCGTGTTCTGCCCGAACGATATCCGTATGCCGAAGAGCTATCTTTCCGACGAGCCGGCCTGCCAGCGGGCCGAGCGATGCTGGTTCGACCCCTTCCTCCAAGTGGCCGCGCGCCTGCGAACGCTGACCGCCATGGGACATGTCACCGACAAGGTGGAGCTCATCGTGCTGGGCGGTACCTGGAGCGACTACCCCGCCGCCTACCAGCGCTGGTTCACAGGCGAGCTCTTCCGCGCTTTGAACCTGCCCGACGAGGAGCGCGCCCGCGAGGCGACCGAGCGCCAGAGGTGGTACGAGAACCGTGGCCTCCCCTGCGACCGCGACGCACTGGCCGCCGCCGCTGCGCCCCTCCAACAGCGCATCGACGCCGGAGAGCTCACCTACAACGAGGCGTGGCGGGAGGCCTATGCGGCAGAGGGCCCACGCGGCCATGAGGCCGAGGCATTCCCGCATCCCGGCATTTCGACGGCGGCCCAGAGGGCAGACCAAGGTCTGCCCCTGCGGGAAGACGCTGAAAACGCAGCGCCGAAGGAACTTTCCTGGGACGATCTTTTCGCCCTGCATCGCGCCAACGAAACGGCACCGAAGCGCGTCGTCGGGCTGGTGGCGGAAACGCGCCCCGATCTCGTCACCGCCGATGCCTGCCGAACCCTGCGCGCGCTCGGCTGCACCAAGGTGCAGATCGGCATCCAGAGCCTCTCCGACGACCTTCTCGCCGCCAACTGCCGCGCCATCACGTCCGCGCGCATCGCCGACGCCATGGCCCTCTTGCGGCGGTTCGGCTTCAAAAGCCACGTGCACTTCATGGTGAACCTGCTCGGCGCCGACCCCGCCTCCGACATTGCCGACTACCGTCGTCTCGTTACCGACCCGGCGTTTCTGCCCGATGAGGTGAAGCTCTATCCCTGCTGCCTTGTGGAAAGCGCCCGACTCACCGACTGCTACGAGGCCGGCCGCTGGCGCCCCTACACCGAAGAGGAGCTCGTGGGCGTCCTTGTTGCCGACGTGCTGGCCACGCCGCCCTGGACGCGCATCTCCCGCATGATCCGCGACATCTCCGCCACCGACATCCTCGTCGGCAACAAGAAGACCAACCTGCGCCAAGTGGTGGAGGCCGCCGTCGATGCCACGGGCGAGCCCGTCGCCGAGATCCGCTCCCGCGAGATCTCCGTGGAAGGCGCCACCGTGGGCGACCTCTCCCTTCAGACCATCGCCTACCAGACCGCCACCACCGAAGAGCGCTTCCTTGAATGGATCACCCCCGAGAACAAGATCGCCGGCTTCTGCCGCCTGTCGCTGCCGACGGCACTTCCCCGCGACACCGCCAACGAGTCCTCTCCCCCTCCCATCAAGAGCGAGCAAAGCGAGACGAGGGGTTCCTCGCTTGCTTCCCCCTCCGCACCGCAGGAGGCCATGATCCGCGAAGTGCATGTGTACGGGAAGGTGGCCGCCCTGCACCGCACCGGCGAGGGCACCCAGCATCTGGGCCTCGGGCGGGCGCTCGTGGAAGAGGCCTGCGCCCAAGCGGCGGCCGCCGGGTACACCGCGATCAACGTCATCAGCGCCGTGGGCACCCGCGTCTACTACCGCAACCTCGGCTTTAAGGACGCCGGGCTCTACCAGAAACGGCCGCTGCCATGAGCATCGCCGACGAGCAGCGTGTTTCCGCATCCGGAGCAACGACCGCGCAGAGCGCCTCGCAGCCCGACGCCTACTCCCCCCAGGTCATCCGCAAGCTGAACGCCCTCACGAGCGACTTCTACGCCCGCGAAGCCGCCTCGTTCTCGGCCACGAGACAAGCCCCTTGGCATGGTTGGGAGAAGGCTTGGGAGCTCATCACGGCCCCCGATGCCGCGCAAGGCCCCTTCCCCAGCCACGCCGCCCGCGTCCCCGATGACAGTGCCGGCGATTCCGGGGCGCCCCTCACCATCCTCGACCTTGGCTGCGGCAACCTCCGCTTCGAGCGCTTCCTCGCCGAACACACGAACGCCCCCCTGCGCATCACCGCCCTCGACAACTGCCCCGATCTGGCATCTCCCGCAATCGGCGCCCTATCTGCCGCCTTTCCGCACAGCCCTAGCAGCTCCTCTGCTGCTTCCAAAACGAAAGGAGGGGATGCTTCAGGACAGGGCACGAACCTCCCCGAAAAGACCACCGTAGATCTCCGCGCCCTCGACATCGTGGAATCCCTCCTCGACGGCACCTTCGCCGATCGTCTCCCGCGCAACTCCTGCGACCTCGCTGTCGCCTTCGGACTCATGCACCACCTGCCGACAGGCGCCCTGCGGGCCCGGGTTCTCGAAGGGCTCCTTAGTTCCCTGAGGCCCGGCGGCTTCGCCATCGTGTCGTTCTGGCAGTTCCTGAACGATGCGCGCTTGGCCGCCAAGGCCGCCGCGGCCACTGCCGAGGGCCGCGTCGCCCACGGCTTGCCCACCTTCCAAGAAAACGACTTTCTCCTCGGTTGGCAGCACGCAGAGGGCGTCTACCGCTTCTGCCACCATACGCCCGAGAAGGAAATCGATGCCCTCCTCGCCCCCATCCGCAACCCCAGCGCACCTTCTGCCAGCAGCTGCGCGTCCACCGCCTCCCTCCCCTTGCGTGAGGTCGCCCGCTTCTCCGCCGACGGCAAGCAGGGCAACCTCAACCGCTATGTAGTTTTGCAGCGCTCCCAATGCTAGGCGCATCCTCTGCTAAAGTGCGCACCATGGCAAGAATACCTGACATCCCCAAAGTCGCTCGCCGCCGCGAGCGCGAGAAGCGCACCATCTCGAACATGGTGGCGATTTATTGCGCCGGCAACCACGAGGCGACCGCACGCACCGAGACCAGCCATGCCGGCGAGGCGCTCTGCCCCGCGTGCAAGGCCATCGACGACTACTGCGTCCTGCGCACCGAGCGCTGTCGGTCCATGGCCCACAAAACAAGCTGCGAGGAATGCGGCAACCACTGCTACGCCCCCGCCCAGCGCGAGCAGATCCGCGCCATCATGCGTTACGCCGGTCCGCGGATGATCCTCCATCACCCCGTGGCCGCCGTCCGTCACCTGCTGAAGAAGTAGAAGGCCCTACAAAAACCCGCGCAAATGGCGGTGGAAGGCCTCGCGAGTGGCCACGGAGCGCTGGCGGCTCACCGGCAGCTGTATGCCCGTGGAAAGCGTGGCGGTTTTGCCATCCACCCACTCGAGATAGTTCATGTTCACGAGAAAGCTCATGTGGCTGCGCACGAAGTTCGGCGGCAGCTGGTCCTCGAAATCCGACAGCTTTGCGTAGGTCTCCACCGTATCGTCGACCATATGCACGATCACCTTGCGACGGTTGCTCTCAAGGTAGATGATCTTGCCCACGGGAAGCCGCCTCACCGCGCCGCCGCAGGTCACTGGCAAATAGGCGCCCGTCTGCGACGCGAGCCGCTCGAGCGCCTTGCCGAGCGCAGCGTAAAGCTGCTCGGCCTGCACGGGCTTCAGCAGGAAGTACACGTGCGGCGTTTCGTAGACCGGCGTGGCGTATTCCACGTAGCCCGTCACGTAAATTACCTGGGTACCGCAGCCCTCGGGAAACAGCCGCGAGACCGCCTCGATGCCGTCGGAGAATCGTCCCGCGTCGTCGTCCATGCGCACATCCATGAGGCAGATGTCCACCGGCCCGTGGTGGGCCTGGAAGCTTTCGAGATCGGGCACGCTCTGAAAGGTGAGGATATCGAAGGACGAGAACGGCGCATCGGCGATCATGTCCGCCAGGATCCTGCATTGGCGAAGGTCGTCATCGACAACGGCCACAGTGTACACGCATCGTCCTTTCTCGTCTTCGGCTCCCGAATGCGCAAACGGCCCCGCTGCGCGCGGCGGCCATCGCAAGCTGTTATTATCTCAAAAGAGGATTCATTCCCTCCGCACCATGTCATTTTCAGTCGGAATGTTGTCACAAAATGCAAATCACTTCGGGGAACGGCACACGCCCTGACCTTCGCGGTTGGCGTCATTCAAAGCCCGTTCGGCCCTATGCCGCGAGACTCAGCGGCCCTTCTGCCGCCGGTTACCCGCCTTCCAGCCGCCGGCTAATCTACCGGCAGCGCACTATCAAGCTCGCCACCCACTGGTCTCCCTCGGCGGCACTCTCGAAAGACCCGTCGTAGCGCTCCGCCAGCGCCCCCAAGATATCGAGGCCCCAACCATGGGAGTCCACGGCGCACCGCCGCTGTCGCCCCGGCTTCGCCGAAGGGGCGCCGCCGCTTTTGGGGCTGCAACTGTTGACCACCCGTACAACAAGCATAGCGCCATGCACCGAGGCGTCCAGGCGCACGAATCGCCTGCCCTCAGCCTTCACGGCCCCGTTGATGCCATTGTCGAGCATATTCGAGAACAAAGCGCACAAGTCTACATCGCTGATGGACACTCTGGCGGGGACGTCGGCATGCACCTCAAAGGCAACTCCCTCCTCGCCTGCGCGACGCGCCTTTAGAGCCAAAAGCGCATCGACAACGTCGTTGCGGCAATAGCGCGCAAAGGGCGACCCGACTGCAAGCTCTCCTGCACCGACGACCTCGTCCGTACCGCACTGCTCGATCGCCCGATTCAGCACCTGAACCATGCCACGACGCACGTCGTCTGCCTCTTGCACCTCTCGCCGAGCAGCGGCCGCGCCCTGACGTGTCGCTTCCAGCAGCTCAGCTGCCGCACGGGCCTGATCCTGGGCCGACTCCTTGCGCGCACCCAGCGAAAGGCTCGGCAGTGCGAGACCATCGGCCACCAGACACGCTACCGTGGCGAAAACAACGTAGGGAACAAATCGATCCAGAAAGGGATCGCGCATAGCAAAGGCGCCGAACGCGACAAGAGCGCATGCCTGGGTCAGGGGAATCGCCATCGCAGCCAAGCGCCTCGAGAGCGGTACGGCACCCATGCGCACGCCGTACCAGAGGGCCATGGCCGAAAGCAGAGCGGAGCACAGAACAACCTCAGCCATCGACGTCGTCACAACGAACCTCCCTCTGGCATCTCCTCCGTCGAAACTCGTTCCGCCATAGCGCAAAGAAGCCGGCGAGCCTCTTCGGCGCGCCCCCTCTCCTGCAGCGCGCGGGCCGCCGCCATCTCGTTTCGAAGATCGTGCCGCAAATGGGCAACAGCCCTCACCTGGGCCTGAGCGTTCTCGTACTCCTCGAGGTAGGCAACGCGCTGGCGAGCCAGCTCTTCGCTGCGGCGCTGGGCGCGGGCGGCAACTTCCCAATGCCACGAGGCGACGATGGCCCCAATGCCGACCACCAGATACACCAGCAGAATCAACGCAATGACCGCATAGGCGCCCGTCCCCAGCGAACGGGCCATGCAGATCATGGGGACGCTGGCCATAAGCAGCTGAGCCACAAGCAATCCGGCGAAGACGACGCTACCCCGCGTGTCGGCCGTGCGCCATGCCCAACGCCGAAACAGGACAACCGCAGGTATCAGCAGTATTGCCGAGAGGCCTATGTCGAGAACCTCGTAGATGAGCCATTTCCCCAGATCACTTCGATACAGCTCGAACTCGACTGCGGAGTCCTCGGGGATCGGCATGCCGAAGATGGCCTCCCAGCACGTCCAGACAACGACTCCCGCCACTATCGAGCACAGCTGAATCACGAACAGGGCGCTCACCTTGCGAAACGGGGAACCCCTCCAAAAAAGGAGCGGCAGCACAAACTCAAGAATGCCGCACACCAAAAGGCCCACCCAAAACCATGAGAGCACCGTCCCGAAGACAAACGCCCAAAGAGGGGTGCCGATAAGCTCGAGAGCCAGAAAAAGGCCACGCCTTCGCATCGGCAGCATTTGCGTTGCTGCCAAAGCTATGATCCAAGGCTCGATGCACAGATCAATCACGTCGATCAACACCGCAATCGGATCCACCAATCCCTCCCTTTCGAACACTTCGATTTGTTCAGCGATGCGCCCGCTGATGCCCAGTAAGGCTCAGGCAAAACTCGGGCAACGCTCGGGCACGCGAGAGCGCAAGAACTCCAGCCCCAGCTTCGCTCAGAGAAGAATTCCACAAGAGCCCGGCCGCTTCAACGGGACTCTTGCGCGCTTGTCATTTTCGGTCGTTTCGATGTCACCAATGACATCGACCGCCGGCGAGCGGCTTGCCACCCCACGTGGTGCGACGGCATCGGAACCACTACAATCGCAGGCCTGATTCTATAAGTCCTTCAATGGCCCTACCGAAGGCATCGTCCCTCTCGTCTCTCGCTTCCGATAGCATAGAAAGCGGAGATGGGATGCCTCCAGCGAGGCTCACGCGCCTTCGATCCGCTCGCTCCATGATTTCTCGGCGTTTAGCAAGCCTTGCCTCCTGCTCGGCAGCCAACCCAAGGGGAATCACATGCGAAGCATATCGGTCCGAGCTCTTTCCCCTCGCAGCCGTCTCCGCTGCTGCAATCGTCCGTTTCGCCATGCTTCTATGGCGCAAAGCGGAAAGAGCACAGAGTTCTTCGCAAGAATCGCTCAAAAAACAATGGGGCTGAAATACAAGCATAACCTTCTCCTCGCACGTTATGCGTATGCACTATATATGACGTAAATGACATATTCAAGAGATACGAAGGCCATCGAGGCGGATTCGCTCCCGCAGCCGTCCCATAACAGAGGCCGATGCCAAAAAGCATTTCTTTCAGTTGTGCCTACGGCGCTCTTGATAGTTTTCAAGATAAGCAGAAAACTCTTCCGACGTGTCTGAATTGCCGCTACGCCATGCCTTGTGATCGATTATCTCGCTTTCAAACCCATAGTAGCTGTCGATGTACGCGATGAGGCCATCGAGAGCCTCAAGCTGCGCCTCAGGATAGTATTGGAGTCAGGTTAAATCAGCCACACCCAAGTCGGAGATAAATCGCCAATCCCGGCCAATTTAATTTCGCCAATACGCCAGTGATTCTAGTTGCGAT